>VRUF01000358.1 GCA_019456245.1 Planctomycetota bacterium
CATGGAGTACGGTTAGTAAAATAACTCAGAAGTCAGACTTCATATATGTGGCAGACTGCAAGGTGTGTACTGCGAGTCAGTTGGATTATATCGTGGGTAAAGGCGGCCGTGTTATCACCACAGTGCCAAATACTTGGAAGGAGACAATTACTTTCAAAGAAGAGCTTCGATTGGAGAAGAAGGAAAAAAAGCGAATATGGAGACGAAAGATACCAGGCACCTGGGGTGAAGTAGGATACTATTCGTTATTTTGCGGGGATTACTTCACTAAAAAAGCAGGCTACCGGATGTATTGGTACCACTCAAGCGAAAAGAGGAAGAACGACGCTTTGAGCAGGGAGCAGAAGCTACATAAGGCAGAAGGTAAACTTTTCGATTTGGTGCCCAAGTTGAACAAGAGAAAGCTGAAAGACAGAGAAGAGATTGAGAGCCGAATAGAACAGATCCTGAAACATTACAAAGTAGAAAAGTTCTTGACGATCTCACTAACCGAAGTAAAGCAATCATTCAAAGTTCAAATAGGCAGAGGGCGGCCGGGACCGAATACGAAGTACAAGAAGTGTGTTGAGACGATTTATTCTCTTACCTGGGAGAGAGATGCAGAAGCACTGAAGCGGGAGAAAAATGTTGATGGAGTTTTCCCTCTGCTTACTACAGATGAATCATTATCAGCGAAAGAAGTCCTGCGTGCCTATAAATATCAACCCCGGTTGGAAAAACGCTTCACCCAATTCAGGAGCGTTCATGAAGCAGCCCCGCTGCTCTTCAAAAAGATACAGCGAGTAGAAGGGATCATGTTTCTTTTTTTTCTCTCCTTAATGATTCAAGCGATTATAGAGCGAGAAGTAAGAGCAAAAATGAAAGAATGGGAAATCAAAACACTACCCATTTACCCAGAGTTCAGAGATGCTTTTCATCCGACTACCTCAAAAATCCTAAGTGTTTTCGAAGGCATCTCCTCATATCAAGTAAGAAACGCATCAACGATTAAGGAATTCCGAGATTCATTGACTCAAACACAGGAACAAATCCTGAGCATGTTGAACATCAGCCTAGATTATTATTGGGGAAATTCTGCCTAAATAGAAGCTCGAAAATCCGAACGCAACGTGATTTCAACTTGCGGAAAATGAGATAAATAATATACAGATGAAATTACCTCATTCAAGTGTTGATTGAAGTAGTAGACAGAACGGCCATTCTGGGAAGCTCGCGAGCATAGACACATAACAGCAAGTTCAGCGCGTGCGGGTAAGTCTCCCCACAACCTCGAACCACATGGTTTCACCCCAATAGTATCGTTATTACGGAAAAGCGTTACTCTATAGCAGCATATCACAGAGGGTGGGGGTCGCGAACGTTTTCGATACTGTATCACGTGGTGACGTGCCAGCTTCCCATAATGGCCGTCCTGTCGACGACAGCAACTCGGAGTGATTGCGGCCCCAACAACCAATACACTCACGCTAACCAAAACGAATAAATCATTAGGAGGAGTAGTATATTTCCCCCCCTCTACCAAGACTGATCATTGCTTTCGCTTTGTGCAGCCAAGTTACAACGGCGTCGACCTGACTGGCGGCTATCTTAATTTGTGCGGGCGGATTGTTTGCGTCCGACTGGGTGATGATGATATCACCGTCCTTCGTTTCAAGACTCACCTTGTACATTGCCTTTTGCATTTTCTACC
>VRUF01000359.1 GCA_019456245.1 Planctomycetota bacterium
TCGCCGGTTGGAATGGACAGACAATATCTAATGTCTGGCCCACTTCTACCCAAAAGAAGTGGGCCACAAGTGGGCCAGAAGGTGGCCAGAAGCGGGACAAGCGGGACAAGTAGAGTGTTGTTAGCCGCTATCTACCACCTTTTATCGCGATACAAGGCCCCTGTGGGTGGTTGGAATGGACAGGCAATATCTAATATCTGTCCTGCTCCTACCAAAAAGAAGTGGGCCAGGAAGTGGGCCAGCAGTGGGACAGCAGGCTCTCTGACAACTGAATAATTTTTTTATACGGTATTGATTTTCGAAATTCGTGCATCCGGTTTGCTCCCGATGAGCTTGCTTCGCTTACATCGCTGAGCGCGTTGCAGAGCGAGGCATTTGTTTTCGATTATGGTTTCCCGGACGAATTACCGGCGGTAGAAACGGCTGACGATATTTTGAGTGAGTCGAGCTATGATCTTGCGCATGCTGCGTCTGATGTTTCCAGTATGCGAGCCGATGTATGGGGTATTGCCGACGGGGCGATAGATTTTGGTATTGCTGTTGCTGGTTTGCTTGGCGGTGTATGGGGTGTTCGTGTTGTTTCGGTTTTGTCAGCGGCGAAGCTCCGCAGTAACGCGCTTCAGGAGGTTGTGCTTGGCAACGAGTTATTCAAGAAGAGCAATCGTGATATGGCAGGAGCATTTAAGTCTGCACACGCGATGCAGTCGAAACCGACACGAAACGTCGTTGCGGAGATGAAAAGCTAGTACAGTGTCCGTGCAATCCTGCCGGGTTCTTTCTTGTGGCAGCAGAACATCTGCTTCGTCAGAAAAACTTGAATACATAAGCGCGCAAAAAAGGGATGCCCGGCCTTCTACCTTTCGCGTATTCAGTGCCGGCATCCCCTGGTTGCCAGGTGCCATTTATCATCTTAATGTACTGAGACGGTATCGTCCCGTTCCACACCGGCAACAATAAATACTATACCACAAAAACACTAAAAAGTCAAGTCCGTCGCTTGCGCAGCATAATCAAAGTCCGGCAAGTTCAAAAAAAGATATACATTAGAAACCATTTTTTAGTGTGTTTTTGATTTTCATGCATTTTTGTGCAATAGACACCGGTTTTCATGCGTTTTTGGGTTGTTCCTTGCACAGATCCCGTATTATCGGCCGTATTAGTTTACTTTTTGTCTCTATATGTTATAATGCCATCCTTAACGTACCTAATTATAGGAAGGTTTTAATGAAGTATTTTGCCATCTGTATTTTGCCGGTTGTTATTACGATGCTTTCGGTTGGCGGATGCGGCGGTGGGCTTTCCCGCCCGATCGGTTACAAGCCGGTCTATTCACAGAACTTTGACGATCCGAAAGCTATCGGCGATTTTGAATTTTCTGATTATGCGATCTTCTCGCTTGGCGAGGAGGATGACATGGGGTTTTCGCTTCAGGTTTCCGGAAAGAGCAACTACAAGTCGCCAGTCCGCTCGCCGCGCGTAATAGCGTTGCTTAGTGACAGGGTATTCGGCGATTTTACTCTCCAGGCGGACATCATGCAGACTGGCAAAGAGTACGGACATCGCGACATGTGCATCTTCTTTGACGTAACGGACGCTTCGCATTTTTACTATGCCCACATCGCCAGCATACCGGATGAAGTTTCACATACGATACATATCGTCGACGGTAAGGACAGGACATCTATCGC
>VRUF01000360.1 GCA_019456245.1 Planctomycetota bacterium
CCATCTCTCAGTGCGAGCCGAAGCCCGCTTTCATCCCGCAGCTTGCGATGTGGGATCGTATCCGGTATTAATCCCGGTTTCCCGGGGCTATCCCGATCTGTGAGGCAGGTTATCTACGCGTTACTCACCCGTTCGCCAGTGTCCTCCCACCCGAAGGCGGGACTATCCTTGACTTGCATGTGTTAAGCACGCCGCCAGCGTTCGTCCTGAGCCAGGATCAAACTCTCCGTTGTATGCTTGTCTATTCTTCCGTGGTCACTTGATTGACAGTGACCCGCGCACATTCTTCTCGCAAAGTCAAATAGCCTTTCTGAGGCGCGGACTTCCGCCGCCTCTAGCAGGGCGAACTTAATATGATTCCCCACCCCGTGCAATCTTTTCCCGACGGTTTCAGTCCCGGCCTCAGGCCCCTATCCGGCACGCAACCCCTAATATCGGCTAGCGGTTTTAATAAATCGCCGGATGGGCGAAGGACCAGAACATATCGAGCGCACAGTTCTGGCGGATACGGACCAGGGTCATGGTGCCCATTCCCGGGGCCTCGGCGGGGCGACCTACATACACCAGCCCCGCTGGGATGGCCCTAACGTTTGAGCTCACCTGCCTAAAACCCAAGCAGGTAAACGGTGAATAAACCACAAAACTCTGATAGCAGTATAACCTATGAAAAAAAGCCACACGGGTTTTGGATCAGGTGCAGCGACTGGTTAGGGAAAAAAGCTTATGCTCGAGTCGTAAGTTTCTCTTGAATCCACAAATTAACTAATGTTTCTATGGATGCCCCCTGCTTTTTTGCCCGCTTTTCCACCTGACTTAGTAAATCGCTGGCAATAGCAACAAAGGTAATACTTTCTTCTGGTTCATACTCCAATTGCACTACATGCGAAGGGTAATCAGCAACGCTATGAGTATCCCAAAATTCTGAACCTTCCTCAATAGTCATGTCATTAGGAATTGGATTTACTTTGCTTACCATATTGTTTACGCTCCTTTCTATCCATATCTCGTGCGCTTATAACCAACGCACGGTTACCAAATTTACGAATAAATATGACTGTTACATAATGACCGGCATCACTGCGTCCATACGCCGAATACACATTTTCACCCTCAATTCTTCCTTACTCCAGAAATCGATATTGGGGATCGTTAACAAACGTCTGTTCTACTTCATCTTGAGTAATATGGTGTTTCTTTGCAAGTTTTTCTACAATCTTCTGTAGCCATATTATGCCCGTAATCTTCATTGAAAAGTCTGTTCACCTCATTTTTCGGCTTTTACCTTAACGAGAAAGCTCCCCTGCCGCTTAGGAGCGCAGCGGAATAGCCGTCCGGTGCAGCGTCTTGTTGGGCCCTCTCATGAAACCCACTTCATTTGCAGTTTACGGTGATGAACGGCGCAATCGCGAAGGTAAAGGTTGATCAGACCCTGATAAGGAACACCCGTTTCCTCCGCCATAGACTTGAAATAGGCGACTGTATCACGGTCTAGACGCATAGTTACCGGTTGCTTCAGATGTTTAATGTAGGGGTTTTTACGCCCTTTCATTTTGGAAAAATCGTAATGGTCTCTCATTTTCTTAGCCTCCAATACTCATTTCCTTCATATTTACAGTGTACGTATGAATTGGGGATAAATCAAGATGAATTATGAAGCCGAATAGTGATTATCTTGC
>VRUF01000092.1 GCA_019456245.1 Planctomycetota bacterium
TGCCGCTGGTATTATCGGTGCCCAATCGATCGGTGAACCTGGTACACAGCTTACAATGCGTACTTTCCATACGGGTGGTATTGCTGAAGTAGCGATCCTGGAGACGGAGAAATTGGCTCCCAGAGCAGGTGTGATCGAATATCATGATATTAGTGTTGCCTGCATCGAAGACGATGGCGGCGGGGAAGTTATGATTGCGATTAAGCGTAATGGTGAGATCACTATTGTCGACGAAAAGAGCAGGGAACTTGAGCGGTTCAAGGTTGCTTACGGAAGCATTGTCGCAGTGAAGGAAGGCGAAAAGGTAACTAAGGGCCAGAGACTGGTCTCATGGGATCCGCACAGAATTCCGATTCTTGCCGAAGTAGATGGTATCGTACGGCTTGTCGATGTCATCGAAGGTGAGACGATGCGTGTCGAAGAGGAACGCAAAGGTCAGGTGGGCAGACCCGTTGTTATAGAGCATAAGGGCGATAAACATCCGCAGGTTATTATCGAAGATGCAGATGGAAAGATACTTGATGTTCATTACCTTCCTGCCAAGGCGAGGATCGAAATGGACGAAGGTCAGGAGGTTATTGCAGGTACTTTGCTGGCGAGGTTGCCCAGAGGCGGCGGCGGAACGCAGGATATTACAGGTGGTCTGCCCCGTGTAACGGAAATTTTTGAAGCCAGGCAGCCTAAAAATCCCGCAGCTATGGCTGAGATCAGCGGCGTTATCGAACTTAAAAGTGACAAGCGCCGGGGCAAGATGACAATCGCAGTTCGCAGTGAAAGCGGAATGGAAAAAGATCACCATGTGCCGCGGGACAGGCATCTGAACTATCATACCGGTGACATTGTAGAAGCCGGTGACGCACTTACAGATGGACCTCTTGTCCCGCATGACATTCTTCGGATCAAGGGTGAAGAGAGCTTGCAGAGATACCTTCTCAGGGAGATACAAAACGTATATCGTGCACAGAATGTAACTATCAGCGATAAGCATATCGAGATTATTGTTTCACAGATGATGCGTAAGGTAGAAATCGAATCTGTAGGTGACAGTTCATTCCTGCCTGGTGAAGTGATTGAAAAACGTACCTTCCAGACTGCGATTGAGAATTTGTCGAAAATGCTTAAGATTTCAGATGCAGGCGATACAGACATGGTGGTAGGGGTTCTGGTTAGCAAAGAAGAACTCGAAGCTGCCAACGAAAAAGTTGAACTTTTGGGCGGTGAGATAGCCAAAGGCAAGAAACCGCGGCCTGCTTCTGCTAACACGCTTCTTCTGGGTATCACTAAAGCATCGCTTCAGTCAGAGAGCTTTATCTCCGCTGCCAGTTTCCAGGAAACGACAAAGGTCTTGACAGAGGCCTCGCTTGCTGGTAAAACAGATGTTTTGCGTGGTCTAAAGGAAAATGTGATACTTGGACACCTTATTCCGGCTGGTACCGCATTTAAGCCGCACCTTGATATGAGGGTTAAGCATCTTGCCGAACCACCTGTTCCGAAACAGCTTGAGGAACTGAAAGAGGTACTTGAAGCTGATGTTGCAGCAGATAAGGCCGTAAAGGTTGCTTTGGGTCTTGAATAGTTGCAGGGAATATGAAATAAAAAAGACTTTAAGGAAAGGGTCTTTAGTAGTAAATTGCAGGACAATTTAATTTAACTGAGTGGTTATGGAGTAGATATGCCAACAATTAATCAATTGGTTCGCAAGGGCCGAAGAAAAAAGGGCCGGAAACGTATTTCGGATATTACAGGTTGCCCCCAGAAGCGTGGGGTATGCCTGATCGTGAGAACGCAGACACCGAAGAAGCCTAACTCTGCGCTTCGTAAGATTACCCGTGTACGTTTAACTAACGGCAAGGAAGTTACGGCTTATATTCCCGGTATCGACCATAATCTTCAGGAACATAGTACGGTTCTGATACGTGGCGGCAGGGTTCGTGACCTTCCTGGCGTACGCTATCACATTATTCGCGGCGTACTTGATACTGCCGGGGTTGATGGTCGTCAGCAGGGTAGAAGTAAGTATGGAGCCAAGTCCAAGTAGGCGACTCGCCTGTATAAATTTTACGGTTAATTAAACTTTTACAATTAAGAAGTTATCTGGAAGGTAGTAGGATGGCAAAGAGGTTTACGGCGTCAAGTTCGCAATTGAAACCTGATCCAAAATATCATAGCAGGCTCGTAGCGAAGTTTGTCAATTGCCTGATGTGGGACGGTAAGAAGAGTATAGCATCGAAAGTATTTTATGATGCTATGGATATCATCGCCGGCAAGATCACAGACAATGAACCCCTTGAGGTTTTCGAGACAGCTATAGAGAATGTCAGACCGATGCTGGAAGTACGGAGTAAACGTGTCGGTGGTGCAAGTTACCAGGTTCCAATGCAGGTCAGACCGAAACGCCAGCAGTCTTTGGCTTTTCGCTGGATACTTGCTGCTACGCGGGGCAAGAAAGGAAAGCCCATGTCGGTAAGACTTGCTACGGAATTGATGGATGCTTTCCGCAAGGAAGGTGCAGCAATGACCACGCGTGAGAACGTTCACAGGATGGCTGAGGCCAACAAGGCATTTGCCCATTTCGCCTGGTAATAATAGTTCGCGATAATCTGCCACGGATCAGTAGTAAAATTGACCGTGGCAGTTTTTTTATACGCTCATAGATTTACGATTCTTTCTGTTAGAGCACTAAAAATTTAATTGCTCTAGTGTCAATGTCTTTCGGTTTGCCAAATTTTAAGTGGAATGGTTTTAGATGGCTAGAAAACTGGAAAAAATCAGAAATATCGGCGTGATGGCTCATATCGATGCCGGCAAGACGACGGTTACCGAGCGTATACTGTATTATTCAGGAAAGACCTACAAGATTGGCGAGGTACATGACGGAACTGCAGTGATGGACTTTATGGAGGAGGAACAACAGCGGGGGATCACAATTACTTCGGCAGCGACTCGATGTCCATGGGATGGTTACGACATCGACCTTATCGATACTCCAGGACATGTGGACTTTACGGCGGAAGTCGAACGGTCTTTGCGGGTTCTCGACGGTGCCGTTGTAGTCTTTGACGCAAGCGAGGGTGTTCAGGCGCAGAGCGAGACGGTATGGCGTCAGGGCCAGAAATACAATCTGCCATGTTTGTGTTTCATCAATAAGATGGACAAGGTCGGAGCGGATTTCGAGATGGCCGTGGCAAGTATCCACGATAAACTTCTGGCAAATGCCGTACCTCTTCAGATTCCGATCGGCGAAGCGGACCAGTTTTGCGGTCTGATCGATCTGTTGGAGATGAAGGCGTATTATTTTGAGCAGGAGAGGACAGCTGCAAAATTTGACATGCGGGACATCCCGGAGGAACTTGCAGACGCAGCCGAAATTGCCCGACACGATCTGATCGATGCCGTTGCCGAATTTGACGATGAGTTGATGGATGACTACATCCATGACAATACTATAGATAATGACAAGATCGTTCGTGCTATCCGGAAAGGGACTCTCCAGTGCAAGATTAATCCGGTTCTTGTCGGTGCTGCGCTAAAGAGCATTGGAACTCGCAAACTGCTTGATGCCGTAACTGCTTATCTACCGTCACCGCTTGATCGTCCGGAGGTAATAGGACATAAACCGGGCAAGGAAGATCAAGAGGTTCAGGTAGCTTGTGATGACAGCAAACCTTTCGTTGCACTGGCTTTTAAAATAAGTAGTGATAAACACGGTGATCTTTATTTCCTTAGAATATATCAGGGTATTTTGAAGAAGGGTACAAGGGTGCTCAACAGCACACGCAAGTGTAAAGAGAATGTCACCCGGATCTTTGAGATGCATGCTAATTCGCGCGAGATTCGTGAAGATGCCCGCGCTGGCGACATTGTCGCGGTCGTCGGCTTAAAGGATACGCTTACCGGAGATACATTGTGTGACGTCCGTCATCCGGTTGTCCTGGAGAGTATTACGTTTCCTGAGACGGTTATCAGCATGTCGATAGAGCCTAAAACCTCGGCAGAACGTGCCAAACTTGGTGAGGCGCTTACTGTTCTAAGGAGGGAAGATCCTACCTTCGTGTGTAAATATGACGAAGAGACCGGACAAACTGTGATCAGCGGGATGGGAGAACTGCACCTGGAAATACTGCAAAACCGCATTACACGCGATCTGGGAGTAAACGTGAGAATCGGAAAGCCCAGAGTTGCTTATAAAGAGGCTATCTGCAAAGCTTCTGAAGGTGTGGGTAAGTTTGTTAAACAAACGGGAGGACGCGGCCAGTATGGACATGTTGAGTTGACAGTTGAGCCTGTAGTCGATGAAGATGGTTACTATTCGAGAGAGAATATAGTAGAGAACACTATAATTGGCGGATCTATTCCCCAAGAGTATATCTCTCCAGCCATGACAGGTGCTCGTGAAGGTTTGGCCAATGGGCCTCTGGCCGGCTATCCTCTTGTCGGAGTTAAAGTCACGATAACGGATGGATCTTCGCACAGTGTCGATTCTTCCGAAATGGCTTTTGAGCAGGCCGCAATTATGGCGGTCAGGGCGGCGATGGGTAAGGCTAAACCGGCAATTCTAGAGCCCATAATGAAAGTCCAGGTAGTTGTTCCTGAAGAGAGTTACGGACCCGTACAGGCCGGTTTGATGGCCAAAAGGGGAGTGATCACTGAGGGAGCAATGCACGGAAATATGCGTGTTATAGACGCAAAAGTACCGTTGGCAGAGATGTTCGGCTATTCCAGTGAATTCAGGAGTACGACAGGTGGAAGAGGGTTCTTTTCCATGGAACCTCTGAATTATGAAATAGTGCCCCAACAAATTTCAAAAAAAATTCTGGAAAGTTATTGACGACAGTAATGCTGTCTGGTATAAGTAGTCGTTTTGCAGCCGGAGCGAGCACAAAGGCAGTTGTAATGTGCGTTTCGAGTTGGGCTGATCTTTGATTGTAGGTGTGCATATTAGTACAGAAAAACGCGTTTTTTCTGTCTGTAGGCGTGTTTTCATCCTTCGATATCAAGCCTGATCTGGATTCTCCTTTTTTTTTTCACGCTGGTTGTGCAGGTTCTCAGGGTTATGACCCGGAATTGACACGGCTCTGAAAAAGAACGCGATAATTGCAGAGAAAAACGAAAATTGTGAGATAATTGCAGGGAAATAACGAAAACTACCGTTTTTTTTCAGATATTTTCTTGTTTTTTGCCCGCAAGTCGTTATCTTAACTGACTTTCGGTGTTGAAGAAAATGTTACACTAAGCGTAGCGGTAAGGAAAAAATATGCCGACCGAAACTGAACGAATAAGAATAAGGATGGAAGCCTACGACCACAAGGCTCTTGATGCATCTGCCAAGGAGATCGTCGAGCAGGCAAGGCGTACAAATGCAAGGGTTAGCGGTCCGGTACCGCTGCCGACGAGAATCGAACGTTATACGGTTCTCCGTAGCCCTCATGTTAACAAAAAGTCACGTGAACAGTTTGAAATGCGGACGCATAAGCGTCTTATAGATATTCATGAAGCAAACGCCCGCACGGTTGAGGCTTTAAATCGCCTTGTAGTACCCGCAGGTGTTTTTGTAAAGATAAAGGCATAGACAATGGTAATGTTGCTTGGAAAAAAAGTTGGAATGACGCAGGTGTATGACGACACTGGCAAGATGATCCCTGTAACGGTGATTCAGGCCGGTCCGTGTGTTGTCACGCAGGTAAAGACCAGCAAAAGCGATGGGTATTCTGCGGTTCAGATGGGTTTTAATGACGTCAAAAAATCGCGAGTGAAAAATCCTGCCGCCGGTCATGCTAAGAAAGCCAATACCGCTGCCAAGAAATTTGTCCGCGAATGCCGTTATTTCGATGACAAAGAAATATCACAGTCTGCCGGCGATGAAGTTACGGTTGACGTGTTTGGCGAAAATGAGGTCAAGTTTGTGGATGTTTCTGGTATAAGCAAAGGTAAAGGCTTTGCCGGTTGTATGAAACGTCATGATTTCGGCGGTTTTCCTGCTTCACACGGTTGTAAACGAAGGCACAGAGCACCAGGGGCCATTTCCAGTTTTGCAAGTGATGCCGGTCACGGTGGAAACCTGAAGAGGGGTAAGCGTATGGCCGGCCACATGGGACATGTCAGGATCACAAGCAGACAGAATCAACTTATTTCGGTCGATAGTGAACTAAATTTGTTGGTGGTAAAAGGTTGTATACCGGGCCCTACCGGTGGTTATGTTGAAATACGCAGTTCCAAGGATCAAAAGGCTTAAGCCGGGTTGTTGGAACTTCTTTTTTGCGCATAGACAAAAAAACGTTGGAAGAATGAAATGATTGATATAGCTGTATATAACAGAGAAGGCAAAGAGCTTGAAAGCCTGCAGGTAGACGAAGGCCTTTTTGGCGGTTATGTTCGATATCCGCTTTTGAAACAGGCTATCGTGATGTATCACGCCAACAAGCGCGTAGGTACTGCTGCAACAAAGAGCCGCGGTATGGGTGCTGGTACTAACAACAAACTCTTCCGTCAAAAGGGTACAGGTAATGCCCGTGTAGGTGCTAGACGCACTGGTAAACGAGTTGGTGGTGGTGTGACCTTTGCAAAGGTAGCACGCGATATGGGTAAAAGAATGCCTAAGAAGCAGAAGCGTCTTGCTGCTGAATCTGCCATCCTTGCAAAACTTCAAAGCGGAAGCGTTGTCATTGTCGATGAGTTAAGCTTTCAGGAACCTAAGACGAAGGATTTCGCCAAGGTGCTCGGTAATCTCAACATCGACAGGAGTTGTATTGTCACGGTTGTCGAGCGGGACGATAATCTCTATAAATCAGCAAGAAATGTACCTAAGATCGCTGTGATGGCGGTTGACGACCTTAATGCCGGCGACATCTGCAATAAGCAGAAGATGCTGTTCACTAAGGATGCATTTCTCTCTCTTATGAACAGTAAACAAATTGACAATTAGCGGATTTTTAGAGTTCGCGTTGAAAAGTTTATAGTTATTGTGTAAAAAAAGATTAGACCGCGCATCGAAGCGCATTTGTTTATTATAACGGATATGTAACGTGGATGATCATAATATTGTAATTAAACCGTTGGTGACCGAACAGGGAATGCATTTTGCCAGCAAGCTGAATGCATACACGTTTGAGGTAAATAAAAAGGCCAACAAGGTGCAGATAAGAAAAGCGATCGAGAATCTTTACGGTGTAAAAGTTGTCGAAGTACGGACAGCAAATCGTCAGGGTAAACTTCGTCGCAGAGGAAGAAGTACCGGCAGGACCAGAACATGGAAGAAAGCAATTGTAGTGCTGCATGAAGACTTCCATATAGACCTGTTCTAGTGATAGTATTTTTGAAATAATGACGCAGGGCATCTGGTTCT
This sequence comes from Planctomycetota bacterium, assembly GCA_019456245.1. Taxonomy (GTDB): domain Bacteria; phylum Planctomycetota; class Phycisphaerae; order Sedimentisphaerales; family Anaerohalosphaeraceae; genus VRUF01. The sequence continues at coordinate 7,343 of VRUF01000092.1, forward strand.
GCGAATAATCGCAAGGAAATGTTTGACGATGGCTATAAGACTTTACAAACCAACGACACCTGGTAGAAGAGGCGGCTCGGTGATTGACTATAAGGTCGAACTTACTGCGAGTACGCCTGAGAAGACGCTTTGCAAACGTATTAAAAAGCATGGCGGTCGTAATCATCATGGCAAAACCACAGTTCGTTTTCGTGGTGGCGGTGCAAGACGTATTTACCGGATGATCGATTTCAAGCGTAACAAAGACGGTGTCCCGGCCAAGGTTGCTTCGATCGAATACGATCCTAACAGAAGTTGCTTTATTTCGCTGCTGCAGTATGAAGATGGCGAGAAGAGATATATCCTTGCTCCGATTGGTTTGAAGGTTGGCGAAACGATCGAAAGCGGTACCGATGTCGAGCCAAAGGTTGGCAACACCCTTCCGTTGAGTTGTATCCCGGTTGGTGTCGAGGTTCACAATATTGAAATGACAGCCGGTCAGGGCGGCAAACTGGTGCGAAGTGCCGGTGGTGTTGCAAGGCTGATGGCGAGAGAAGGTAATTGGGCGACTATAATTTTGCCAAGCGGTGAAATGAGAGTGGTCCGTAAAGAATGTCGCGCTACGATCGGACAGATAGGCAACAAAGATCATCAGCACGTAAAGATCGGCAAGGCAGGACGTAAACGTCATATGGGTCGCAGACCGCATGTCAGAGGTAAAGCGATGAACCCTGTCGCTCACCCGATGGGTGGTGGTGAAAGCAGAAGTAACGGCGGTCGCCATCCATGTTCACCGACTGGTGTACTGGCAAAGGGTGGAAAGACTAGAAATCCGAGGAATCGGAGTAATAAGAGAATTATAAGAAGACGTAAGAGTAATCGCGGACTGCAACTGGTACTTTAAGACGTTGTAGATTGGCGGGAGAAGTTTTAGAAAGTAAACGCAGTAGTGCATAAGGATAATAGTTAATGGGAAGATCGCAGAAAAAAGGCCCATACGTCGATGAAAAGTTGTATGCGAAGGTCATGAAACAGACTGATCATGGAACTCGTGATCCGATCAAGACATGGGCAAGGGCTTGTACGATTATTCCGGAGTTTGTCGGGTTTACGTTCCTTGTTCATAACGGCAAATTGTTCCACAAGGTATTCGTAACGGAAGACATGGTTGGCCACAAGCTTGGCGAGTTTTCACTTACCCGTACATTTAAGGGACATTCGGGCAAGAAGTAGGGCTTGTGTTCTGTCCCCTGCCGCCGGGAAATGACTGGTGCGTATTTTGAAATATTGGTTGAAACATTGTCGCAACGATGAAGTGAACAAGCGACTGGTTTAGAAGGTTATAAGATGCTAAGTTGTAATAAACTGAAAAAACTTTGTAAAGAGCGGAATATAAGCACAAATGAGCTTGCCGGTTACGTTGCCAGAGGCGCATTCAATCGCGATAAGGCTGCAACTGCGATAAAGAACTGGTGTCACGGCCTGCTTAAACCAATTCCGACGACCGAAGATGTTGATCGTCTTGCCAATGGACTTGGCGTTGAAGTTACCAGCATCTCTCAATGGAAGTCTTCATACAGATATGCACCGTCATCGGCACGGAAGGCGAGGCTTGTAACAGACTTGATCGCCGGACGAGATGTTCAGGATGCACTTGATGTGCTGAAATTTGAGCACAAGCGAGCTGCGAGAATGGTTGAACAGGTTCTGGCAAGTGCTGTTGCCAATGCCGATGAAGGCGAAGCTGATGTTGAGCGCCTTTATATTTGTGAGGCACGCGCTGATGGTGCCGGACGTCGCCTTGGAACGAAGACTTGGATCGCAAAGGATCGTGGAAAGGCTCATCCGATTTGTAAAGAGGCCAGCCATATTCATATAATCGTTGCAGAGGGATAAGGGGCTAAGAGGGCGAAACGTAAAGAAGGCGGCAGTAGGATAGAGTGATAAAAATTCGTTGTTAGAAAGAATAGTGGCAATAAAATATATAACAGGAAAACAGGTAACACCGGTTTTTAATTAAGATAGGACAAGTATGGGTCAGAAGACATCGCCAATTGGATTCAGGACTGGTATCACGCTTGGCTGGCAAAGCACGTGGTTTGCCCCTAAGGCTAATTACGGTGAATTTCTTATCGAGGATTGGAAGATCCGCGGTTATGTCGACAAGAAGTTTAATCGCCAGCCTCCATATGCTGCTGTTGCAAAGACAGAGATATTCCGTACTCGTAACGAGGTTAAGGTGACTTTGCATACCGCTCGACCGGGTATGGTAATCGGTCCACGCGGTGCAGAGGTCGATAAGCTGCGTGAAGAACTGGAAGAACTCATTGATCGAAAGGTCAATGTAAATGTTATAGAGATCAAGGAACCTTCTCTTGACGCGACATTAGTTGCTGAGAATATTGCTTTGCAGCTTAAAAAACGGTCATCGTATCGGCGAACTATGAAAATGTCGTGTGAAAATGCGATCAATGCTGGAGCAAAGGGTATCAAGATTATATGCGGAGGACGGCTTGGGGGTGCTGAAATCGCACGCAGAGAAACGCAGAAGCTCGGTAGTATTCCGCTTCAGACATTGGATGCCAATGTTGATTATGGAACTGCAACTGCCAGAACGACATACGGTGCAATAGGAATCAAAGTGTGGATATATAAGGGTAAGTTCGGCGAAGAGATAACGCCACTAGCCGGCCGCCCGCGCCGCACGAGACGTCCTCCAGGTGGTGGTGGCGGCGGTGCTCCACGAGGTGGTGGTGGCGGTACTCCACGAGGTGGTGGCGGTGGTGCTCCACGAGGTGGTGGCGGCGGTGGGCCACGAGGTGGTGGCGGCGGTCCTTCACGGGGAAGCAAACCTTCTCCAGCAGTAGC
>VRUF01000361.1 GCA_019456245.1 Planctomycetota bacterium
AAATGCCTGTCGCCGTGAATCTCTCGGAGATCCTTGACCATTAGGTTGAGGTAGTCGCCGAGGATGGGCCGCTGGGGATGGCGGGAGACCTGTACCGTTTGCCATGGGGTTAGAGAACCGTAGAGGTTTGTCAGGGCGGCAGTCTGTTTTCGCTGGAGCTTGCGTATCTCGGAAGAAAAATCCGAACCAGTCTCGGCAGATCGCTGCTTGAACTGACCGATCTGATGGTCGAGCTCGGCTATGTCGTCTTCAAAGGGCAAATACTGATTTACCCCGTTGGTTATATTCGTATCAGCCATATCACGGCTTTCCATTATGTGCTTTGTTAAGAAAAAAATCTGCTCGCAAATGCGAATCAGAAATCGTTAGTTGTGCCATATCCATTGGCCCGGATGATGTATTATCCAAAATACATTCCAGTCAAATCAGTTGGCCTTAACCACTTTGGATAGATATATTAACAGTTTGGCGGTTTAAATGAAAGAAAAAAATTGACATTTGATGCGCTAGACGGTACCTTTTAGAGGTATTTTAGATTGGACGGTATCGTCATAAGGCCTTTACTATGAAGAAGTTACGGCAAATCAGTGTTATTGGAATGGGTCTTTTGGGATCGTCTGTGACGCTTGCAGTTTTGCGGTCGTTTTCTTCGATACGGACTGTTGGTTACTCGCATCGGGCCAGTACGCGGAAAAAAGCCCGGGATCTCGGCGTTGCCGAGAAAATCGCCGAAGATTTGCTGTCTTGTGTGCGTGATTCGGATCTTGTTATTATTGCGACGCCGATATGTACGTTTGAGGATATTTTTGAGCAGATCGCACCGGACTTGAAGGACGGCTGTGTTGTTACCGATGTCGGGTCGACGAAAAAACTGGCGCATCAGTGGGCGCGAAAACGGCTTGGTAAAACGGTGCATTATGTCGGTTCGCATCCGATTGCCGGTTCGGAAAAGAGAGGCGTGGAATTTGCACGAGACGATCTATTCTTCGGTGCAAAATGTATTGTTACCAAAGATAAGAATACCAACGCCGCTGCCGTTCGGTGCGTTAAGGAATTTTGGTCTTCGCTTGGTTGTTCGGTAAGCGTGATGAACCCTGCGGAACATGATAAAGTTTTTGCCGATGTCAGTCACGTACCTCATGCGATGGCGGCAGCTTTGGTGAACGCTACCGATAGCAAGCAAATTAATTTTGCCGGCAAAGGATTTGTGGATACTTCGCGTATCGCTTCGGGACCGGCTAATGTGTGGGCGGATATTTTTATGACGAATTCTGCTAATACGGCCTTTGGGATCGAAAAGGTGATCAGTCAACTGCGGAAATTGCAGTCGGCTATAAAGCAGGAAAACTACCAGAAAACGCTGAAGCTTTTGGAAGATGCAAGAAGCAAACGCGAAAAGCTGATCAAGTATAAGATGAAGAAAAACGAACTGATTTAATTGGGAAACGGCCTTTGGCCGAGGCTTTTATTATTTAAAAGCGAATAGCCAACACTCAACACGGAACAGCCAATGATGAAGTTTTAGAAACAGAATAACCAATAGCCAACATGGAATGGCTAATGATGAAGGGTAGTCGCCTGGCGACTATAGAAAGGATTAGTTGTGAAACAGTGGCGTTATGAGGTTTCAAGCAAGGATGGTTTCGTGGATGTGCATGGCAATGACG
>VRUF01000093.1:0-8888 GCA_019456245.1 Planctomycetota bacterium
ATTCTATTCGCAAAGGCTGGGTGTCGTGAGCAGTTTTTTTGCCGAGCGACGACGCGCTGGATGAGGTTACGGGTGCAAAGATGTCTATGATGCCGCCTCGCTGGGCGAACTGGCCGGGGATGTCGACCGCGTCAACACGCTCAAAGCCGTTGTCGATCAGCCATGAGGTGACAAGCTCAGGTTCGACGGTCTGGTTCTTTTCGAGACAGAGGCGAAGGTCCTGGAGAGTACCAGGTTTGGGAACCGGCTGATTAAGAGCCTGGACCGAGGTTACGATAATCAATTGACGCGTGTCGGCGGCTTTGCTTCGGGAAAGACCCATAGAGATGCGGAGCCGCTGGGCACCTATCTCATCGGTGGCATCGGCATATTTATCGCGCATCTCCCAGACGGGAAAGAATTCGACACCCGTAGGCGCAAAGACTTCGAGATCGTCAAAGGCGTTATCGGCATCGTAAAGGTGGGCACTTACATAAAGAATGGGCCGTTTAAGCTGCGAAGAGACATGCGCGGCGAGGGCAGGCGCAAAGGATCCCCACGTCCCGTCAACTTTAAGGGGGCCATCCTCAGGCCGCCTATCAGACAAACGGGATAATATCTCGCCTACTATCTTATCCTTTAAAAGGTTCACTTACGAATTATACTATTAACCGAAAGAGGAACGGTTTTATATTCCGAAGCTTGTTCCTACTGCTTTTGCTGCTCTTACGAGTGGGTGATTCTTTGGTACTGTTTTTATTTTTCCTGCTATCCTTGACAACGGTACGCTGGTCAGTTTGTTGTCCTTGAGTACCACCAACTGGTTTTTTGTCCCCTTCATCAACAGTTCTATCGCAGTGTGACCGAACATCGTCGCCAGTGCGCGGTCGCGTGGTGTTGGTGTTCCGCCCCTTTGGACGTGGCCGAGTATGACAGCGCGACACTCGAGGTCGTTGCCGTCTGTCAACTGACTTGCTATCAGGTTTGCAATTCCGCCAAGACGGATCGGGTCGGGACTGTTTTTCATTATCTTTGCAATCGCCATCTTGCCGCCTTTTGGTTTTGCGCCTTCTGCGACAACTATGATAGAGTACCCCTTGCCCTTTTTCGATCTTTCCAGAACGGCATGGCGGACCTTTTCGATATAGTACGGTATTTCCGGAATAAGAATAATATCCGAACCGCTTGCTACGCCGGCATGTAAAGCAATCCATCCGGCATACCGGCCCATTACCTCCACGACCATTACACGGTGATGCGAACCGGCTGTGGTGTGAACCTTGTCGATAGCTTCGGTAGCGGTAGTTACCGCCGTGTCGAAGCCGAACGTAACATCTGTAATCGGCAGATCGTTATCTATCGTTTTGGGCACACCCATTACGGTTACGCCTTTTTTAGCAAACGTCGCAGCCGACGCCATCGTCCCGTCACCACCGATACAGATAAGAGCATCGATTCCGTTAGCTTTAAGATTGTCGACACAAACATCGGTAACATCCTTAAAGCGTGTGCGTTTTCCAGTCGTAACCGGGTACCGGGAGGGATTGGCACTGTTGCACGAACCGAGAATAGTTCCGCCAACAGTTAAAATGTTGCTGACGTCCCCATAGGTCAACCGGCGTATACGGTTTTCGATCAAACCGAGATAGCCGTCCTCGATCCCATAGACCTGGAGCTTATACCTGGTGATGGCGGTCTTGGTAACAGCGCGTATTACGGCATTAAGCCCCGGGCAATCCCCGCCGCCTGTCATAACAGCAATCCGTTTGCATTTTTTCGTTTTCATGGCCATTACTTTGTCAATTTCTTTGCAGCTTCTATAACTTTTTCGGTTGTTATGCCGAAATGCTTGTAGCACAGATCCTGCGGTGCTGATATTCCGAAAGTCGACATACCGATGAAAATGCCGTTGTCACCGAGGTACTTCCACCAGCCCTGGTCTATACCGGCTTCGATTCCGACCCTTGCCTTAACGCTTGGCGGTATCACGGAATCTTTGTATTCCTGCGTTTGCTTTTCGAAGAGCTCGAAACACGGCATACTGACGACCTGCGCCTTTGTTCCCTCTTCGGCAAGTTTCTCAGCGGCTTCTATCGCAAGTTTTACTTCCGAACCGGTCGCAAGCAGCAGAACATCGGGATTATCCTGTTTAATTACAGCGTATGCACCGTAGCAAATATTTTCGGCAGATTCGTACTTGTCCTGATCGATAACGGTAACGCCCTGCCGCGTAAGAAGTATACATGCAGCTTCGTCTCTGTTTTCAAGCATGTATTTCCATGTCTGTGCGGTTTCATTCGCATCGGCAGGCCTGAATACCCGAACATTGGGAATCCCCCGAAGGGCCGAGGTCTGCTCGACAGGTTGATGTGTCGGACCGTCTTCGCCAACACCGATGCCGTCATGCGTAAAGACAAATATCGCAGGATAGTGCGACAGACCGGCGAGCCGGATCGCAGGTTTCATATAATCGGAGAAAGTAAAGAACGTACCTGAATACGGAATGAGAATTCCGCTTACCGCGATACCATTCATGATCGCGCCCATCGCATGTTCGCGTACGCCGTAACGGATATACCTGCCATCCCGCGAATCCTTCTGGAAATCGACCGCACCTTTAAACAACGTATTATTCGACGGCGTAAGGTCGGCAGAACCGCCCAGTACCAGGGGCATTTCCGGCATAAGAGCATTAAGCACTTCACCTGAAGCCTTACGCGTCGCAATCGAAGCACCTGCCTCGAATTTGGGAAGCTTGGCGGCAATATCTATCGGGCTCTTACCGGCAAGAGCATCTTTAAGCTCCTTGGCAAGTTCGGGATACTTATCCGCATAAGCGGTAAATTTATCATCGCTGATCTTCTTGAGCTCTTTACCGCGCTCGATACACTTATTCATATTCGCATATACTTCGTCGGGGACATGGAACGACTTGTCAGGATCCCAACCGCAGTTTTTCTTTATGAGGGCAATTTCATCGTCGCCAAGCGGTGAACCGTGGGCAGTGTGAGTACCTTCAAAGGTGGGACTGCTGTATCCGATAATTGACCTGATCTGGATAAGGGAAGGCCTGTCCTTTTCAGCCTTTGCATTTTCAAGTGCCTTCTCCAGTGCCGCCGCATCAGTACCATCGCCGCCGACAACCTGAACATACCAGTTGTAGGCCTCATAGCGTTTGGCAGTGTCTTCGGTAAACGAAAGATCGGTACTGCCGTCTATGGTGATATGGTTGTCATCGTAAAGAACGATAAGATTGCCAAGCCCGAGGTGACCGGCAAGACTTGACGCTTCGCTGGTTATCCCTTCCTGGAGACATCCGTCGCCTGAGATGACATAGGTATCATAATCGAAAAGGTCATCAAATCCTTCGCGGTTATAACGGGCCGCAAGATATTTTTGTGCAAGACACATACCTACCGCATTTGAAAAGCCCTGTCCCAACGGGCCTGTGGTAACCTCAACGCCGGGAGTTTTTCCGTATTCGGGATGGCCGGGAGTAAGGCTGCCCAACTGTCTGAAATTCTTCAACGCATCTAACGGAACATCATAACCGGTCAGATGAAGAAGCGAATAAAGAAGCATGCTGCCGTGACCTGCGGAAAGAACAAACCTGTCCCGATTGATCCATTTCGGATCGCTCGGGGCATGGCGAAGATGCTTCATCCAAAGCGTATATGCCGCCGCTGCCATACCCATAGGCATACCGGGATGGCCGGACTTTGCTTTTTGAACACCTTCCATCGACAAAAACCTGATCGCCTGTATACTCAATTCGTCCAGTTCGGACATGCCACGGTCATTCAATGTTACTTTCATCTTTAAGCCCTGAAATATCTTGAATACTTGATTTATTTTTGCCGTCCTGAGCACAAACAGCACAGGAAGCCCCATACGAAAATGTTAATATAGTGACTTATGATCCCTCTTGCAAGCAATATCGTAAATCGAGATATGTTTGCCGGCTTCGCGGACATTAAATCAGTCAGTTTGTTCAAATTTACATATTATTGCAATATCCCTGTATCATGGAGGCGTCTTTATATTAAAGTCTCGATTTAATTTGTTTGATACAGGCCCTTTACTGCAAGGACTTTACAGAGTTTTAAACCTTTTTGAGATAGCTTTTTATGCAATTATGACAGGCTCAGGGTTGACTTGGGGGTAGTTTTGTGATACGCTATGGCTATGGCTACAACGAGAAAAAAACAGGCTAAGGACGCCGGTAAGGCAAAAAAAACGGCTTCTGTTAAGAAGACGAAGAAGGCTTTTCGTACCTACAACAGTGCTATGCGGTACCTGTTTGATAAGACAGATTACGAAAAACAGCAAAAGTTGCGTTACAATGTCACCACATTTGATCTTGACCGCATGAATTCCTTGCTCAAGAACCTTGGTAACCCACATAAGAAAATCGCTACAGTGCATATCGCCGGTACAAAAGGGAAAGGTTCGACTGCAACGATGCTGGCAAAAATGATAGAGGCAAACGGCTATAATGTTGGCCTCTATACCTCGCCTCATGTTACTACACTGCATGAGAGAATCGCGATCAATTCCAAGATGATTTCTGAAAAACAAATGCTCGGTCTCATGAATCGCATGCATACTGTGATCGAAAAATTTGCCCGCAAAAACGATGTTCCTACTTTTTTTGAGATCATAACAGCACTGGCGTTTCTGCATTTTAAAGATACTAATGTCGATATTGCAATTATTGAAACGGGGCTTGGCGGAAGGCTTGACAGTACGAACGTTATCGAACCTTTCCTTGTTGGTATAACAAGCATCAGCATAGACCACCAGAATCTTCTTGGCAATACGATCGATTTGATCGCCGCGGAAAAAGCAGGTGTTATCAAAAAAGGCATTCCGGTAATTACCGTACCACAAGATCCTACCGCTATGAAGGTACTCAAACATCACGCTTTATCGGTGGATGCGCCTCTAAGCGTTACCGGACTCGATATTGATTTTTCTTCCCGTTTTGAATCTTCGCGTGAGGAAGGCCCTCATACACGAATATGCCTGACTACGCCGAACAGTCGTTTTGAGCACCTTCGTGTCCCATTGCCGGGCGAACATCAAGCGGTTAACTGCGGACTTGCCCTGGCAATGCTTGACAAACTTAAGGTACAGGGATACGAAATCGACGACGATAAAGCTGCCGACGGACTTAGCGAGGTAAACCTTATCGGAAGGATGGAAATAATAAGCAACGATCCGCGAGTCATTGTAGACACTGCACACAATGCCGCAAGTATACATGCACTTATTCACGCCATCGGACAGCACGTTCCCTATGATTCGATGGTCATTATTTTCGGTTGCAACTCGGATAAAGACGTTCGCGGCATGCTTGAACAATTGCAGTATGGCGCTGACAAGGTAGTTTTCACAAGAAGCAATTCACCGAAAGCGATGTACCCCGAGAATTTAGCCGAAATCTACACCGATGTATGCGGAAAAATGTACCAGACAGCTATGACACTGCGTGAAGCGGTCAGAATCGCCAAAAACGCTGTCAGCCGGGAAGATCTGATCTGCATTACAGGCAGTTTTTACCTTGTCGGCCAAGCCAAAGAGCAATTACAGCCAAATTAAACCCCCTAGATTACCAATAAATCTAACTTTGCAACTCGACCTACTCGTACGTATGCCTAATTATCGGAAATTTCTTTTTTTTTCCAAAAATACGATTTTTTTATTGGCCTCACTCGCAACTCCCTATAAAATTATTTGCGAACTGGCTTTTAAAGCTGACCGCTAGTGGCGGTGCAGAAATAATAGGACAGTTTAACTAAATCGTAAGTGGTACGGAAACAATGAAAAAAGTTTAATTCAAAGGAGTGTCACATGAAGAAGAGTATTATTTTGGCGAGCTTGGTCGGTCTGCTCATCGGTGGAATTGCAGTTGCTGCAGAAGATGGGTCGTATGGTGTCACAGTTGATACCACATGGGTAAGTAAGTATATCTGGCGTGGTTTTGATATACTTGACGACAAGGCAGCTTTTCAGCCCAGCGTAAGTGTCGATCTCGGTTCCGGCTTTAGTGCAGGGGTATGGGGTTCATGGGCAGGAGCAAGTCAGAACGGCGGAGATGTAAGTACTGTCAATGCTAACGAGATGGATTACATTCTTTCTTACGGAAATTCGATTTGCGAAGGTGAAACTTACGCAACAGATTATTCACTCAACTGGGTTTACTATGACTACACTGACCAGCCCTCCAAAGCCGCAGATGCACAGGAAATCAATGCCAGTATCGCAATGCCTAACCTTTGCCCGTTTGGTACAGTACCAAGTTATACGATCATTAAGATGTGGGCAGCGAAAAGTTATGGAGATGCCGGCGGTGTTGGCGGATGGATCCACGTACTTGGCCTTGATTACGGTCTGACCGTCCCTGGATTCCTGGAAAACAATCCGGAACAGACGATCGACCTTCACTGGGATTTAACATACAACGATGGTGCCGGACTTACCGACAACAGCGTGGACAGCGATTGGTCGCATACAACATTCGGTGCTTCGACGGACATCGCTGTTGGAGGCGGAACATTAAGACCCGGCGTCTTTTATCAAATCTCGATGGATAAGAGCGTCAACAATGAAGATGAATTGTACACAGCGGTATCATACTCTTTCAACTTCTAAGATATAATCTTGTTTTGCAAAAGGCCGGCTAAAAATGCCGGCCTTTTTTATTGGTGTGCCTTGTTAGAAAAGTCTCGGCCAAAAGGCCGAAACCACCCCTATTCCCTTTTGCCTTTTCCCTGTTTCTCTAAAGGGTACGGTTGGAAATGTAGGTAACTACTTTTTCCAACTCCGCTTTTGCCTGACTGTCTTTCAACAAACCGATCGCCCCGACAGCCTTATCGCAATAGTTTTGAGCCTGCCTTCCTGCATATTCACAGCTTCCACTTTTTTCAAGCAGTTGTATCAATTTGGCTGGTCTGTGACCTGAAGATATCTGTCCGCATATCCGCTGCTTTTCCTCCGATTGCGGCAATACGCTGAGAAGATGAATTATCGGCAGCGTAAGGTTGCATCCGTCGACATCACTGCCGAGCGTTTTTCCCTCAGCTTTTTCGTCTCCGGCAACGTCAAGCAGGTCATCTGTGATCTGAAATGCAATCCCGGTATTAAAACCGTAATCAGCCATTGCCTCTATTTGACCGCTTTTTCCGCCGGCTGCAACCGCACCAAGGTAACAGCAGCTCTTGAAAAGTGCGCCCGTTTTGCCGGTGATTATTTCGATATATTCGTCCTCTCCAAGCTGCATGTTCCCACGCTGAAGATCCTGGATAAGTTCACCCTGACATATTTCGATTGCCGTCTCGGCAAGAACCGCCGCGATTGTACGGTCTTTGAGTCCTGCTGCCATCGCAAAAACCTTACCAAGAAGAAAATCTCCGAGCAGAACCGCCGATTCGTTGCCCCACAGCAGATTGACGGTTGGCTGTTTTCTTCGGCTTTGTGCTTCGTCTATGACATCGTCATGGAGCAAAGTCGCTATGTGAATCATCTCAAGCATAGCCGCTATCTCAATATGATCTCCAGTCAATTGGCCGCACGCCTTGCCGGAAAGTAAAACCAATGCCGGACGCAGCATTTTCCCCCAGGCTTTTGTGATATGACTGATAAGTACATTGACAGACTCTTTTTCAGTCACTAGCTGGGCGGCAATACATTGCCTGACTTGCTCAAGCTCGTATGAAATAATGTCGAACCCGGCTTCCAACGGCGACTGCGGAGTGTCTTTAGAATTTGTACTATGCGTTTGACGAGCGGGCATATTCAAAAAATTTCTTCCTGAGCATTTTTGTCATTTCACCCGGCTTTCCATCGCCGATTTTCCTGTTGTCAATTTCGACAACACCAATAACTTCGGCGCCGGTACCGGTAAGAAATAATTCATCGCAAGTGTACAGGTCTGCCCGCGTAATATTTCTCTCGATCACTTTGATTCCGGTCTGGATTGCCAATCGCATGACAATTGCGCGTGTTATCCCCTCCAGCAATCCGGCATAGCCCGGAGGCGTATAGAGCTCGCCATCCTTTACAATAAAGACGTTATCAGCGCTGGCTTCTGCAACGTAGCCTTCGTGGTTAAACATTATCGCTTCACCGGCGCCGGAATCTATCGCCTCGATTTTGGCCAGGATACTGTTCAGGTAGTTCAGGCTCTTTACCTGCGGCGGTATTGAAAGCGGGTGGGATCTGATGGTGGTAGAACTAATGACCGTCAAACCCTTTTCATAAAGCTCTTCCGGGTATAGCTGGATTTCGTCAGCTATAATAATAACCTGTGCCTTCTCGCAGAGAAACGGGTCAAGTCCCAGATCACCTACGCCGCGCGTGACAATCAGCCTGATGTAACCGTCGGCAATATTGTTGGCTTTGACGGTTTGTTCGATGGCATCTGCAAGCTCTGCCTTGTCAAGCGGTATGTCGAGCCGAATGACTTTCGCAGATTTGTAGAGTCTTTCGATATGGGCATCGAGTTCAAAAATTCGAGACCCGTAGACCCTGATCCCTTCAAAAATTCCGTCACCATAGAGAAGTCCATGGTCGAAGACCGAAATCTTTGCCTGGTCGGCATCCACAAGTTTGTCCTGCATCCATATTTTCGCAGCCATCTACTTATCTCCACTGTTTCGGTCGGCCGCAGCCGCCATGACCATAACTATTTACACGTCTTAATTGCTTAATTTTGTCGAAATTTTACCGTCCGCCAGACGTATTACCCTGTCAGCTCTATCGGCAATCCGCTGGTCATGCGTAACCATAACTATCGTCTGACCCTCCGAATGGAACTCGGAAAGTGCGTCTAGGATACCATTTCCTGTCTCAGAGTCAAGGTTTCCTGTTGGTTCGTCCGCCAAAAGCAGTTTTGGGCCATTCATAAG
>VRUF01000093.1:8898-10162 GCA_019456245.1 Planctomycetota bacterium
CCCCATTCGATCCAGAAGTTGGGCCGCTTTTTGCCGAACACCCCTTCGCCTGGACATCCATCCCAACATCCCGCTCGAAGCCATCGCAGGCAGCATAGCGTTTTCAAGAATATCCAATTCGTCAAGCAAATGATAGAACTGAAAGACAAATCCTACCGTTTTGTTGCGAAATTTGTTTAATTTTGACGATGAAAAACGGCTAAGATCGGCGCCTTTGAATTCGACTGTTCCTTCGTCCGGCCTGTCCAGCGTTCCGAGAATATGAAGCAGCGTACTCTTTCCGCTTCCGGATGCGCCAATGATCGAAACAAATTCACCTTCTTTGACACTCAAGTCCAGCCCATGCAAAACTTCCAGGGTTATCTGCCCCATCTTATATGACTTATGAAGGCCCGTCGCTTTTAGAATATATTCCATTTTTAAATCTTCTCATTAATTACATCTGGTTTACCTGCAAAATCTCGACCGGCTCGCGCCTTGCTGCCTGCAAACTGGGAACCGTTACAGCAATCAAAGCGGCCGCAATTGCCGAAGCAACTATAGCAACCAACACAGGCATTTCTATATCGTTAGGTATATCGCCGATTGCATAGACCTCGCGATTCCACAACTGCCATTGATAATGCTCGAACAGCCAGTCCTCCATCGCATTGATCTTGAGGAGAAATGCACATCCGCCCAGCACCCCGATCAAAGAACCAACCGAGGCAATCATAATAGCAAGGGTACCAAATATGCGAACAACTCCAGAACTGGAAACACCCACACTTTTAAGTATACCGATATCCTTGCTTCGGCTGTTGATGATCATATAGAAAACGACAAAAATTATAAACACCGTGATCACGCCAAGCATTGCGAACAGAAACATTAGCATCGTCTGTTCCTTCTCCATCGGAGCGATAATTTCACGCCTGTTGGTTTTCCAGTCCTCAACGGAGACATTGTCCAGAAGATTGGCATAGGTAGCTTTGCTGTACTCTTTAACATGGGCTTTCCACAAACGAGAAACCTGATCTGTCCCGAAACCTAAAGATGTCCCTTTGGAAAATTTAATATGTATAGAGTTGATCCTCGGCGTAGAACCGCCCATCTCAAAGAGGGACTGAGCCTGGCCAAACGAAAGGAATATCATATCGCCGTCGACCTTGACCAACCCACTGTGGCAATCGTCGCTGTAATAGAACCTCTTTTTGTTTATCACCTCCGAACCTGCCTTGGCAAGCCCCCCTGCCGGGTTGAGCGGAAAAGAACTGACCTCAAA
>VRUF01000094.1 GCA_019456245.1 Planctomycetota bacterium
TATTCGCATGATGTTGAGCATTCGCGATGGGCATTTGAACAGCCAGAGGATCAGGCCCGCGGGAATTGCGAGCATCAGCCATGCGGGGTATAGAAAAATCATATTTGTGCCCCCCTGCTGTTAGTTGCGGTCAGTACCCTGTGTACTGAAAGGAGCATCAGGGCGGTGAGAAGAAGTATCCAATCGAGCGGGCGCCATTGCCACCAGAAAAGGGATGCTTCCTGCCATCTGCCCCATTTGCCGGTCATTGCGGCAGTGAGGTCGGACTCGGAATTTGACATTGCGTTTACGGCGAAGAGGTGAGTTTTTTCGTTTTTTTCGTCGATGCGGTAGAGGCCGGGCTGGAGGTCTCCGAACATTAGGCGCTGAGTTTGTGCTTCGATGTCTTTGGTTTTTCCGTCTGGATGCGTTAAAGTCAGATGGGCGGTTTGATCTTTCGGCTGGAATATGACCGGCTGGCCCAATGTATAATTGCTGCGCGAAAGTCCTTTGAAATCGGATGTTCGCCAGTTTAGCAGGTTCCACATCAGGACGGGCCAGTTCGTCGATGACTGTATGTTTGAGAATTCTGTGTTTAGGTATATCTTGAGGTTGTGGGTTTTGTCGGGGAGTTGTCTGTCCGTGATGAGTGGGACGTTGCCGGCGGCGATAATGGTTTGTCCGATGAAGGCGGATCGTTTTGAGGCGCCCCATATTACACCGTCGAGGCTTAGGCCCTCTGTGAGGGGATGTGAGCGATTCATTACGAAAGGACCGACGTAGGCAGCGGCGTTTGGGTCGCTTACTATCTCGACTTTCCAGCAGCCTTGCGAAGCGGCGGTGGCTTTGCCTTTTTCGCCAATTACGATCTCGGGTGCAATGGAAGTGACGGTGCCAACTGAGGAAGTTTCGATGGCCTTTACTACGAGGGAGCGTATTTTTTCGTCGTCGATTCGTACCTTTACGCGGACTTTTCGCTGGGTGGAGGGCAAGAGGATTATCTGGTCGTCGACGGTTAAGCCATCGGCGTCAAGTGTAACCTTAAGGGGGCCGACGTTTGCATCGACGTTCACAATCATTCGAGTTACCTGGCCGGGATCCAATAAAATATTTTTACGCATTACCTCGACGCCGGATTGTAGGGCGACGGCGACGAGCGTGGTTCCGGCTGGCCGCGGAGAAAGATTTGCAATTGCCCAGAAACATCTGCTCTTATCGTCTAAGTTTGTTCGGGCAGCATTTACAAAACCTGTATTTGGAATCGCCCTTCCGAAAGACCACCATTCGAGACGTCCTTTTTCTGGGGATTCGTCGGGCTTGTGGTCGGTGATTATCAAGAGCCTTGCGGCTTTTGGTGCGAGTTCGGCGGCGAAGGTTATCGCGCGATCTAAGTCGGCGGACGGTGACATGCAGGTCCAGGACCGGAGGAGTTCGGATGCCTGGGCAGTGGTGGTTACGCTGTTTCCGAGGAGTCTGCATGACTGGGAGGCGAGGATGAACCTTGCGTCAAAGCGGCCTGAGTCGTTGAGGAATTCTATGATGGCGCCGGCAGCTCTGTCGCGGGGGGAGGTGTCGTTTCCGGCGAGCATTGAAAAGGAATCGTCGAGGACAACTACTACTACGCTTGTGTCTTTTTTGGAACGAAGCATGAGACCTGCAGCGGCGTGTACGAGGAGGAGTATAACCAGAAGCTCGATTAGAAAAAGGAGCGGAGTTTCGATGCGTCTTAGTTTCAGGCCGCCCTGTCGCGATTTTTTGGAGACATCCCAGAGCATGAGGCTTGAAACCTCGAATGTTCGGAACTTGTTTCTTAGAAGGTATATCGCGCATAGTACGGGGACAGCGGCAAGGGCGGTTAGAAAACCTGGCGATGAAAAAATAGCGTTCATAAAACCTTCAATATCTCAGATAGTACAAGTTTGTCGAGGTGCCATCCGTCGACAATTTCTTCGGCAACGATGGTAGCCATTTTTGCGCCGAACTGCCTACAGCTTCTGCTCCAGTTTTGCTGATGTTCGTTTAGCCTTTGCTTGTAACGGGCAAGCTGGATGGCATCGATAAACATTTCCCTGGAGTTGTCGTCTTCGCTATCAATTAAGCGGAGGTTGCCTGCGAATTCCGGTTCGGCATCTACGGCAGCGAGTAGCTGGACGACGTATACGGTGCTTGCACCTTCTGATAAAACGGACATCGTCGAACGTGGGTCACCGATCCAGAGCAGGTCGCTTATGAGGATTCGTATTCCTTTGTTTCTCCATCCTGGAAATTGGGATCTGAAGGATTCGTCGCAGCCGGCCCTGTAATTGAATTCTATACCATCCCATGCCTGTGGCTGGTCTGAGGCGTTCATGATCTTGTCGCAGATTTGGCCTGCCTGCCATGTTGCGAAAGTGAAGTTATTGTTACAGGCAGCCTGGGCGAACAAAGCGGAAAGTCCAAGTGCAGCTCTTGCTTTTTCGGTTCCCTTGATCGCCATCGATCGCGAAACGTCGAGGATGATGTCAACGTGTGGACTTATTTCGTCGCGGTAGAGTTTTATCGTCAGCTTGTCGCTTCGAGCGTATGCGTTCCAGTCGATCCGCCGAAGGTCGTCTCCGGGTTCGTATTCTCGATGATCCATGAAGTCGAGTGAAGAACCGGTACCTGCACCGAGGTGGGAACCGATAAGTCCCCTGCCGATTCTTTCTGGGGTTCCTATTCCATATCGCAATCCGGCTTGTTGGCCTTCAAGCAGAAACTTTCGATAGTTCTCGTTCATCGGTTGTGTCTTCTATTTCAGTTTTAGTTATTTTCAGCGGTTTGAAGCTTCTGAACTGTTTTACAAACCATGGCAGCATGATCAGCGAAATTACGGCACACCATATACCGGAGAAAAGCATTGCTTCGTGCCAGAATGTTCTGTACTCGGCAAGCATCACAAACGGATTGCAGATGAGCCAAAGCTCAGAAGTGTCATACCATGCACCTTTCTTTAGAAGAAATGCGGCGATGACAGGAAAGGCGGTACCGGCGATCAGGAGGACAAGTGCAATGGCAATGGGCAAGCCGAAAAAAGTCACCCTCTTAAAGAATATTCTTTTGATGAGGAGTGCTGTAAGAGCATAGGATATGAAGTAAAAAGCACTGTATGGAAGCATTCTGACAAACTCGTCATCAGGATCCTTGCCGAGGGCTATTACAACAAAGAAACCTATCAAGAAACTGGCGGCCATGATCAGTACCGACAGCAGGACGCCTCCTGCAGCACCTGTGTATAACAGGAATGCGGGCAGACGGAGAAAGATATTTTGGGGAATTGTCCGGCGAATTCTTAGCCCCCACTCCTGTCTTTCGCAGATCGATATAAAGAGCAGGATACATGCTCCGATACCTGCGCACGCCGACCAGGAGTAGATTATTTCTTCAAGGAACCTACCGCGGGGAATGACTGACATCCAGACGGCGATTATTACCATCGAGGCGATCCAGAGGAAAAGTGTGTATATCCGGACACCGATCATTTTGTTTGATGACGGCGGGCTTACCAGAGCTACTGAAAGAACGTTTAAAAGTCCTATTAGAAGAAAAATACAGGCTACGATTGTCAGAGCCGGTCCCCAGAAGTTCCATGTTGTAAGTGAACTTCCGATGCCTCCGAAAAGCATCGCACCTGAAATGGCAATCGTGTAGCCAAATGCAGCGACGAGCAGTGCCAGTCCGAAGAGAAAACGTATGCCCCTTGCTATCAGTCCTCCTGGGCAGGCGGCGAGCATGATCGAACCCTGGATACTTAAAACCACCACGAGGAAATCGAGTCCGAGGAGTATGAACATCGAGGGAAGGTCCAGTCCCCTGAAGAGATATGTAAGGGTCATGAATGGGAGACACGCACTGAAAAAGAGCAGCGTGAGGATGACTGCGGCTACGAGTTTACCCCACATGATATGCCTTGGTCTCAGTGTGGTTATAAATAAGAGGTCCAGGTTGCTGTCTGAGCGTTCCGATGCCAATCGCAATGCGGTTATGGCAGGGATAAAGAGCAGACATGTTCCGAGCAATATACTAAGTATCGTCATGAAGACGCCCGGGCCCGCGTTAAAGTCGTCGAACTCTTTGCTGAAAACGAGCACGACAATTATTACGACAAGCTGGATCAGGAGAAAGAGCATCAGTACCCATATGATGAGCCTGCTTTTTACTGCCTGCCGCATTTCTTTAACGGCGATGGGGTTTATCATGTCGGTGATTCTGCCGCCAATGGTACGCTTATCCATCAGTTTAACTCTCCTTTAGTAACCTGCATGAAGATGTCCTCCAGTCCTGCCCGGACGTGTTTTGCCTCGACGATCCTGTAACCGTCGTTGACGAGCATTTCGATCAGGTCAGCGGTTTCTTCTTCGCTTCCGTCGATCTCGACTTCTACGCTGGTTCCTACTATCCTTGCATCTATTACCGTCGGTGTCTGGAGCATCTTTTTGTATAAATCTTTCAGCTTACCTATCGTTCTTATCAAAACGGTGCAGTGTGCCTGGCTTGGCGTGATTTCGTCAAGTGTACCTGCTTTGAGGAGTTTTCCTCTTTCGATGATGACAGCGGAATCGCAAATTTCAGCAAGTTCTGACAGGATATGCGAACTTATGATTATAGCCTTGTTCTGTTCGGACAGGGCCTTTAGAAGTTCTCTTAGTTCTATTCTTGCGCGTGGGTCAAGTCCTGAGGCGGGTTCGTCGAGTACGAGTACGCCGGGATCGTGAATTAGTGCACGTGCAAGACTTACCCGCTGTTTCATACCTTTGCTCAGGGTCTTGAGGAACTTGTCGCGAATGCCGAGAAGATTCGTAAACTCCTCGATGCCTTCTACAACTTTGTGCCTGCGATTGCATCTGATGCCGAAAGCCCTTGCGAAGAAATCGAGGTAATCGTCGACGGTAATATCTCGATGTGTCGGAAGCGAATCGGGCATGAATCCCACGAGCCTTCTCGCCTTTTCAGGGTATTGTACGACGGAGACATTATTAAGGTAAATGTCACCGGCAGTTGGTGTATCAAGCGTCGAAATAATCTGCATGGTGGTTGTTTTTCCCGCACCGTTTGGTCCGACGAAACCGACGATCTGTCCGTCTGAAAAATCGAAGGAAATATCGTCGACCGCTTTGGTTCTTCCAAAATGTTTTTTAAGATTAACTACCTGAACGTGCATCAAGATCACCTTTCAATAGGCCAATAACTATCGATCGCGAATTGTCGCTTTTTATATTGTCCAGAGCCTGCTCGATGAATAGAGACTCGTTTACCTCGGCGACATATGTGTTTCGTCTGAGGAAAGAGATGGGATCGTTTAGAGCAAACTTTCCGATCCAGTTTTTTGCGGCATAGACTTTTCTCAGCTTTTTCTTTTTACCGTTTTCCTGAGAACCTGAAGGCGAAAGCGTAGCCCTGAGACCTGCAGCTATGTTTTCTGCTTTGAAGATCATACCATCGGCATCCATGTACCATAGAGTCTTGATGTGGCCTCCGAGTCCGTTTACGGCCGCGATCTGTCCGTCTTCGCCGATGCTGAGTTTGACCCTTTCGCGTCTGGTCTCTGATTTTCTTACAAGGAAATGTGCCGGAACACGAGCCCTGACCCATCCTGTGGCAAACTTCTGTCCGTTGGTAAGTTCGAGCGAACGCGGTCTGCCACCTCGATATGACTGAATACTCAACGCACTTACCTCCGTTCCATAGTCAAACAAAAGGCCTCCTTTCGGGGTCAGCGGGCTGTAGAATGCACAAACTCCAATCGTGGCGGCTTTGTGGTTGTTTTCATCCAGGATAGTAATGGTTTCACTTCTCCTGGTACCGGCCCATCCTTCGGCAAGTGTGGCGTATGCAAAAACGGCGACACTTCCAATTATAGATATCGCCGGGACGGTCCATAACAGCCAGATATGGCGTTTCATTTTTGAAAGAACATAAAGATTTGCAGGCCCCATCGCAACGGCAAAAAGTACTACCAAAAGGAGCAACCCCTTGGCAGGGATATCAAGGTCCGATACCACCGGAAACCGTTCGTTAGCTCGTTTGACCGATGTAGTATTCATAAACGGCGCCGCGGTTTGAGTCCATATTGAAGTACGGAGCTTATTCCATTTTTTCTTATTCCAGTTTTTTGTTTCGGTATCTTCGATTATGCAAAGACCAAATCCTTTCTGGTTTGCGTCGAATGATCCGATCCTTGTAATATTGCCTCTCCATCGGGCAGAATCGGCCCAGTCACCTAGTACGAGGAGCGTTCCTCCGCATTGGACATAATCATAGATCGCATTTTTTACGGTGACGGGCATTCTTTCCATGTCGCCGTCGGTAAGGACAATGCCATCGTATCGTGAGTAGCCAAGCCAGTCTGTGCTCCATTCGGAAAATGCCATCTCGCTTCTTTGATAAGATATCTGATCAGCAGTTGAAGACCTACGGGAGCTGGAAGATTTGCCCGAAGCGGTAGAGGTTCCTTTTGCGAAATCGTCGAAGCTTACATTTTTGCTTAGCAGGACAGCGGCAGGTGCCCCCGAGCCTCCATAACGGCCGGAATTACTTCCATGGTTTCCAAAGCCTGCATTAAGAGCGTCCTCATGCCTGCTTCCATCAATGTAGACTTTTACGTTTGAACCGTTCATTCTGACGGCGGGTTGAAACATGGACATTTTTGCCGAGGCCAAAGGTCCGACGTTTACGGTTCGGCTTATACTGCTTACATGGTCACCGTAACCGTGAACTCTGTCGGGCATGACAAGGGTTACACGGTGCGTTTTTTTCGGTGAGTTATTTGTGATCATGAACGACCACTCGGCGTATCCGTGGTAGCTTGCGACGGACGGTGCAGATATTGTCATTATTGAAATGTCGTCGAATCTTTCAATACCATAGCAGAGACCTGAAGCCAATACGGACAGGAAAAGTACCATCATAAACAAGTTTTTCGGCGTCATGGGCATTCGAATATCCCTATTCATTTTAACTCTCCGCAATTGCAATATCATCAGGAAGGTCAAGGCCGGCTTCGTCAAGCGTTTCGAGAAGATCGTCAACAATGGTGAAACTGTCTATCTTGTCGAACCTGGCTTTGTAATTGAGTATCAGGCGGTGATTTAAAACCGCTGAGGCGACGGCACGTACATCTTCAAAACCTACGGTTGGCCTTGCAGCGAATAAGGCATAGGCGCGTCCAGCTTCTGCGATGGCGATGGCGGCACGGGGGCTTGCTCCGTAATTGATATAACTGTTGACCGTCGATGTTGCCTCGAGATTTTGTGGATGTGTTGCCGCGACCAGGCGGGATATGTACCTGGCGACGGGCCTGGGTAAAAAGATCATATCCATCATCTCGAAAAGATCGTTGAGTTTATCGGCGTCAACCGTTGTTTCGCAGACGGGAGGCTCGCCGCGTCTTCGGGTGGAAATGATTCTGTCCATGACATCGACGTCGGCACCGGTGACCTGGAGTTTGAAGAGAAAACGGTCGAGCTGTGCCTCGGGGAGAGGGTAGGTGCCCTCCAACTCTATGGGGTTCTGAGATGCGAGGACGAAAAAGGGTTTCGGCAATTTCCTGGTTTGGCCGAGAAGTGTAACCGACCTTTCCTGCATGGATTCGAGCAATGCGCTTTGAGTTTTTGGAGAGGCGCGGTTTATTTCGTCGGCGAGGAGGATATTCGTAAACACCGGTCCAGCTTCGAAACACATCTGGCGTTTTCCGTCGTCATTATCCTGGAGGATATGGGTTCCGACGATATCACTTGGCATAAGGTCGGGGGTAAACTGAATGCGATTAAAGTTTAGATCCATCAACTCCGAGAGGGCCTTGACAAGAGCGGTTTTTCCGACGCCGGGAACACCTTCAAGAAGAATATGCCCCTGACTTAGTATACCTACCAGAACCATCCTGTGAAGTTCGGTGCGACCGAGGAGTATTCTGTCGAGTTCATCGAGCATTTTTTGGGCAAGTTTCGCCGCTGGAGCCAGTTGCTCTTGTGTTACTATCGAAAATTTTTTTTTTTCTGCCATCGCTTTCCTCAATTATTTAGAGCTATACCGAAACACTAACGCATCGCATGTTATCTTTCGAAATACCGTTTCACCGTACCGCGGTGTCTTGGGAGTATTTTGTGAGTTTTTGCCTGGCCGCCTGCCGCAGTTGAGATGTCGAGATTTCCGTCGCCACCGTATGCTGCACCTTGTTCGACCTGCGGTGCTCCGAGACTTACACCTACAAGAGAGCTGTCCTTAAGTGCGGCCATGTTTGCCTGGGGGAGGATTTTTTCCTGGAATTTTGTGTTGTCCTTTGTGCTGAGGTCTCCCCACATCATAGGAGCGTCCCCCCTGCCACGACTTATTCCACCTCTTCCGGGGCGATTGCCGCTGCAAAATGCGGCAACGCCTTGACACATTCCCATCCCTTCGCACTCGCTTAAAAAAGCCATTAGGCCTTTGCTGTTGCACTGGCCAAGCTTTTCGCAACGTTTGAGCATTTTAAGATCGGCCAGGCCAACCTTGCACATGTTCCCTACGCAATTTGAAAGCTGCCCCTTGCATGCTCTTAGTGCTTTCATCAATTTTTCAAGTTCCTCGGCGGACAATTCTGATAACTGGCTGGGGTTGAACCCGGCAGCTTTTAGACTGTTTTGCAGCATCTCATTTTCCAATGCCATATCCTTTGTCATCGAAGCAAGGTCGGCCATCGCCTGCAACAACTGGCTCTGCGAAAGTGCAGCGCCATCTTTGGAAAGTCCTTCGGCGAATGTTTCCGCCTGGGTAAGCTCTTCGGTTTGGCTTAAGGCGTCGGCGGTGGCCTGGTCGGCCTTTTTCTTAAGGCTGTCTTTTAAGTGGTCGAGGGACTCCCATGTCTTGACGGGGTCGGAGCCGTCTGCAGAATCCTGAAGCTGTTCAAGCTTTTCGGCGAACTGGGCAACCTCTTCGTCGGTTATGATGTCCTCTTCTTTAAGGACGTTTACCTGTTCGAGGAGTTCTGTCATATCTTCGTTGATATCCAACTGCTGATGGGATGTGGCATTTACATATCGCTGGGGTATGGCAAAACTGAAAATGACAAAAGCCATCGCCGCGAAGAAGATTCCAAAAGGCCTTGACCATTTCCACCTGATCCTTAGGATGTCTTCGACCGAGATATTACTTTCCCAATTTCCGATATCCGTCTCATCGGAAGCCATTATCAAACCTCCGCACCCGCTGCGTGAGTCGACCATGGCATGAAGAGACTTGCGTGTTGGTATCTGTCGAAAAGCGAGGAAAACGGCTAGGACGATGCCGGGTATAAAAACAAGAAGCCCCCAAAGAAGATCCAGCACGCCTGCGCTGAATACCAAGCGTACAATCAGCACTCCAATGGCGAGCAGGAAACCGAGAACCGAAAGAAATCTCATGCTGTGCCTGATCGCGAAAATCACCGCCAACTTGATCTGCAACTGCTTTACAATCCCGTCATATCTCACAAAAACCTCTAATTTAGTCGATGGTTTTTAGTCGTTAGCCGCTTACTTTGCGTTGCCTTCTTTTAAGGCTAAACCATACTAAAACTATTGAACTCTGTAAAGGAAAAAACCGTCCAGCCCGTATGCATACACTCTATCCGCATACCAAACCGGGTGGTTAATAATTAAGACTCGCGAAAACTGAAAAGGTTTCACTGTAAATAACGAAAAATATTCCTTTAGAGAACGTAAGTAACTGTGAAGCAATGAGTTAGACATGGAAAATATTTTTTTCCGTATGATCGTTCCATCTGTTATAACCGTTCGACATAGAGTACGTAAAATATCTCCAGATTGTTCGGTGATTTCGCGACAAGTTTTTTGCGCATAAAAAAAAGAAGCAGCGCCGAGGAGGGCAACGCTGCTTCCTCGCATGGGTTGATAACCCAGCGTCTTTAGGAGGAGGAGAATTCTGTTAAATTTTTAATGCCAATTACTCATTCTACAGTGGCTACGAGGGGAGATTCTATATGTTCGGAAAAATTAGACCGATAATTTGAATGTTTTTTGATTTTTTCTTATTGAAAGTTGTACAAATGTACGATATACTTGTTGTACGTTTGTACAAGATGCAATTAAATGGGCTTTACGGCAACTAAAATTGGTACAGGAGATGATATGAAACATGAATTAACGGCTTTGAGCGGTGCTGAGGGTGAGGTTTTGCGGGT
>VRUF01000362.1 GCA_019456245.1 Planctomycetota bacterium
GCACCCCCGGGCCGCCGCTTGTAGTTCCATAGATCGACTCACCATTGACCGAAAGCCAGCGGCCTACTTCTCTGAAAATGTCCTGTGCTTTCTGAGGCATTATCCCTTCATCCGTAGGACCCATGTTCAAAAGATAATTGCCACCTTTGGATGCTATATCGACCAGGTTGTAGACCACAACCGCCGCACTTTTATAATTCATGTCAGTTTTGTGATAACCCCAGTTATTGTTCAAGGTCATACAAACTTCAAACGCCTGCTTTTGTTCTCCATCTGGTATCATCTGCTCCGGAGTACCATAATCTGCACCGACCTCGCCCATCCGGTTGTTTATAAGACATGCAGGTTGCAATTGATTTATGGTATCGACCATATCTTTCGCCATTTCTATATTCTCTGTTTCACTGTGTGTAAACGCAGAACCGGTCCAGTCCCACCAGATAATTCCTACATCTCCATAATTCGTAAGAAGTTCGGTTACCTGGCCTTTGAGGTATGCAAAATATTTTTTATAGTCGGCATCAGGATTTGGGAAACCATGAAAGCCGTCAAGATGTTCTTCATTGTGATATGTATATTTTGTCGGATACTCCGGGTGGTGCCAGTCTTTTACCGAATAATAAAAACACAACTTCAATCCCTGTCTTCTGCATTCCTGGGCAAGCTCTTTCATCGGGTCCTTACCATACGGCGTAGCATCGACAATATCATAATCTGTAAGTTTCGAATCGAACATGCAGAAACCTTCATGATGTTTGGTTGTAATAACAATATATTTCATGCCAGCATCCTTAGCCATCGAAACCCATTCTTTGGCATTGAATTTAACAGGGTTGAACTGTTTGGCATATTCTTCATACTCGGCGCCGGGAATACTTCCATAATATTGCCCCCACGCCCCGGTCGCGGGGATCGCGTACAGCCCCCAATGCACAAACAAACCGAATTTGGCTTCATGGAACCACTCCATCCTGTTTGAAGGATCGATGGTTGTGCTGCTTTCTACGGCTTTGCTATTTACAGAACAGGAGGATAGTAAGCCGATCAAAGCCAATAAACTAATTGAAATTAATTTAATGATTGCCTGGTGAGCCGTATGTGTAGTTTTCATTTTCACTTTCCTTTTTATTTTTATCTGCGATTTCTCATTTAAACATTTACACAACATAAACCAGTCCATTTGCCACTGTTTATCTGGGAAATGCGGGATAAAGTTATAATTTATCGATGCCACATAGGTGCTATTGAGCTGATCGCTTCTTCAAAGGTCGCTCTGCGTCTAAATTCCGGATGATCTTTATGTGCTCCATGATGTCTTCCATAGTAACTGCCATAGAACTGATAATTGGCGTCGGCCCAACGGATGATCTTCAGCATCTCGGCTTGCGAGAGCATCTGATAGTGCGGATCATTGCTGTCTGTTGTGCGAATAGTCGAGACAAGACCGCTCTTGTATGAACCAAGACTCTTGGGCGGAAGGTAACTGCCGTGGAGATTGGCATGATCGCTGCCGTCATGAGCAATAAACTCAGCAAGAATCGGTCCCGCCAAACCTTTATCGCAAATCTGCTCGTAAGAAACACTGTGGCGAGTCGTAATGTCACCGGCAAGATTTAAGCCTCCACCGGGCTGCGAATTA
>VRUF01000095.1:0-4821 GCA_019456245.1 Planctomycetota bacterium
CTCTTACAGTCGAGTACGGTTGGAGCGGAGAGGTGATTCCTTCTAAGGAAGGTTATATGTTCGATCCGCCGAGTATCGAATATGTGAACGTTACTTCGGATATCGATGAGGATAGTAAAGATAGAGATCGTGCGGCATCGCAGAAAGCTGAGGAATGGCTTGCGTCAACAACAGACCCTGCGGTAGTTGAAGGGAAAGCTGTTGTGGAAAATAGAGCCGAAGGCAATGTGGGCGTAGTAGTTAGAACCGGCGAACTTGCCGAGCGTAAAGTTGCGCTGGATGTTCATGTTGTTACGATAGACCATAGCGCTTTGGCTGAGATGAAGTTTGATTGGGGGTCTCCAAAAGTCAAAGTAGGTATAGGCGCCGAGTTGAAAGAAAAGATACGCGATAAGGAGTCAGAAAGTACGAAATGGCCCTGGGGAATCCAGATCGGTCGTTCAGTTGAAGAAGGTTTTTCGGTGTCTTTGAGTGGTATCCTGGACGATCTTGAGAAAGCAGGAAAAGCGAATATTGTTTCCAGCCCTGAGGTTTCGACGCTTGAGGGTAAGACTACAGAAATCAAAGTTACTACCGAAAAGTATTATTTGGATAATAGCGGGGAAGATGATGTTTCCGATATGGAAAAGATCGAGTATCGAACGGCGTTGAACATCACTCCGTATGTGTCTCCAAGCGGCGATATTTTGCTAACGCTTGGTATCAATGCCAGTGAGGTGATGATACCGATACATGGTGAAAATTCATATATTATCGCACGCCGCGTTGCTAACGATACAGTCCGTATCAAAGATGGCGGGACGGTTTTGGTTGCTGGTCTTAAAAATGACAACGGTGGAGCAGAGAGCAGTGAAGATGACGGCGAAGGGGTAGTAATTTTTATTACGGGGCGAGTCTTTGCTCTTATCCAAAATGAAGCATTTGGCGAAAAGTAGAGCATGTGAGGCGGCTAGTTCCGGCAGACTATGGCTGTGCCATGCATGCATTTTTTTTCGGTGGTCCGATAACCGTTATGTCCGCGTGGGTTATAAAAATAATTCATTCCAGTTTTTTAACTTCCTTTCTTGTACAGAGGTTTTTTTCTGTTAGGTCCGAGAAAAACTTTCATTATGACCATGAGGTCGCACTGGTTTTTAGAAAGCGTTATTCATGCCTAAAAAATGCCTCCAGGCTTTGCCAAACACGTTTTTAATTCGTATATTTTAGTTGTAAGAAGAAGAAACATTAGAGACTGGCAACACGTAATAGTACTGGAAGTTTAAGGAATATAAGATGAGCCCGAAAACAACAGCAGTTCATATAACACATGAAGCAATCGGAAAAATAGGAGGCATCGGCGCTGTCCTTGAGGGACTTTTCACAAGCCGTAACTATCTCGATGAGATCGGGAGAACCTTACTCATCAGCCCTCTTTTCACAATAGACGGCGATGTTACGTCCAGACTTGGCGACGATGGGGAAGTGCTTTACTCCTCTATCGACGGACTTATCAACACCAGTTATTATACAAGCTTTAGACGAATAGAAAAAGAATTCAACGTAAATATAGTTTACGGCAGACGGACGTTCGTAAATCCTCTTACAGGTTTAAAAAGTTCGCCCGAGGTTTTGCTAATCGATCTATCTCGTATGGAGGAGGCACCTGTAAATGCTCTTAAAGAGGGGATGTTTCGTCAGTTCGAAATTCGCAGCGACCTCTACGAACACCTTTGGGATTACGAGCAATGGGTTCGTCTTGGACCTGCTGCGATAGCTGCCGTCAAAGCGATAGGGGGTGTAGAGGCCGAAAACTATACAATAGTTGTCGCTCAGGAATGCCCACAGCACTGGCGGCTATTCTCGAGCCATCCTGTGATTTTAAAACAGCTTTTTATGCTCACGAAGTTGCGACGATGCGTCCTATCGTTGAGAAAAATCCCGGGCATGACACGATGTTCTATAACGTTATGAAAAAGGCTCAGGAAAATAACCAATTTGTCAACGAAGTTTTTGGGGATCAGAGCCATTTCTTCAAACATGCCCTCGTTGAGGCGTCGAGGTTTTGCGATAACATCCTTGCCGTTGGCGATTATGTTGTCGATGAGTTAAAGTTCATGGCACCTGAATTCAAATTTGCCGATATAGATCTTACATATAACGGAATACCTGCTTACGAGATAAATCTCGACGAGAAGAAGAGGTCCAAATCGCTGTTGCAGCAATATTGCAACAATCTTCTTGGGTTTACGCCTGATTTTGTTTTCTCTCATGTAACTCGCATGACGCCCAGCAAGGGGCTTTGGCGGGACTTGAAAGTGCTTGAGCACATGGACCGGGAGTTCGGTGCACAAGGGCGTACGGCTGTCCTGCTGATTCTCAGCACGGAGACAAGTAAACGCAGAAACCGTGATATTTATGAGATGGAGGAAGACTATAAATGGCCCGTTGCTCATCGCGAGGGAATGCCCGACCTTTCAGGCGGTGAGGCGTCTTTCTATGCAGGCTTGCAGGAATATAATGCAAAAAGCCGTAATATCAAAGCGATCCTTATCAATCAGTTCGGATTTGACCGACAATGCTGCGGTTTACGAATGCCTGAAGAGATCGAGTTTATGGATATTCGAAAAGGCAGCGATGCCGAGTTCGGCCAGAGCATTTACGAACCCTTTGGAATCGCCCAGCTCGAACCTCTTAGTTTCGGTGGAATATGTGTTGTTTCAAATGTTTGCGGATGCGCCGGATTTGTTAACGCGATTACCGGTGGAAATCCCGTGAAAAATGTTATCGTTTCCGATTATACGGACCTTGGAAGTGAGACCGAACACGAAGACGTTGAGGATATGCTTCATATAGACCGGCATAGGCGCAATGCAATCGAAAATAATATTAGCGAAAAAATTGCTCTTGAGTTGTGTGCGAGATTGCCCCGCAATGACGCTGAGACCGATGAGTTGATACGAAGCGGATACGATCTTGCAAAGCATATGAGTTGGGATGCCGTCGTTGAAAACTATGTTTTGAAAAGTTTCCACAAGGCTATGGCGTCAAAGCATTACAAGGAAGTATATCTCTAAAGGGCATCTCTAAAAATTCATTTTGGCGGACAAGCGAATCTTTTTGATTCTGGACGGTGTCAGGAAAAAACCGCCTTAGCTTTGGCTAAGGCTGATTTCCCTTCCTTGCCAGAATACAAAAATATTCTACTTGCCACCTAAAAGCAATTATTAGAGCTACCCTAAACTTAAAAGCTGCCAAAAAAATAACTGAAATCAGGACCGTCGGGGGGGCGGCCCTGGTTCATATGCGCAAACACCAGATTATTCAGTAGTTTCTGCTTTTTCCACTTCCGGCTCTTCGACTTCTTCCAGCAACTCTTCCAGTGGTTTTGTCATGTTTCCAGCAGCGTATGAAGTTATCTCGTAGATCCAGCCGTTATGCTTTGTTGTGAAGTTGATCGCCGCATCCCGTGCAAGAAACTTTGCTTCCTTTTCTTTAAGCTCTTCTTCGGTTTCCTCCCTGGTGCGGTCCTTGGTAGGCAATTTACCGGTATACTCTGCGTAGACTTTCACAAAATACTTCTCGTTTTTTTCCGCGATATTTACCGTATAAACGGTCGAGTCATTCATTTGACATAGAAAGCTTTTCGTAAAATCAAGCCCTGTCTGGCTCTTTAAAACATCAGTTGCCTGCAGGTATGAAATTGCGGTCAGTACTCCGGCGGCAGCGGTTTCGTTGAGTGTTCTCCCTTGCTCCAGTGGTTTTAGTTTGATCCTGCCATCTTCGGCGGGCACCAATTTATACCCTTCTTCTCCCGACGTTACCATCACCGATACGACATCGTCGCGATTGACAGCACCTGTAATATTACTGTCAATATAATTCATGGTGTTCATATTGATCGAAGTGTCATTAAGCGTGACGTACACATCGTTACTGTTTGCAAGCCTGACATACGTCCCATTACCTTGTTTTTTTGTATTGCCTATCAGGACGCTTGCTACGGCCGAGTTGTCGGCTTTAAGGAAGGTCAAAACACTTGCGGCGGTTTCCTTAGTTACCCCCAAATCGGCATGGTTTGAAGTGTCAGATGTATAAACTTCACCGATCTTGATCTCGGTAGAAGCGGTGATAAGGTCGTTTATCTTAGAGATATCCGCCGGGTAATTGCTTTTATCAGCGAGTTGAAAGCCCTTGCCCTTGCGATCAAGTGTGATCGTCTTACCGCTTCCGGTTAGAACGACACTTTCGATCTGGTCAGGGTTCAAACTACCTATAAGATAACGAAGTTCACTTATCGAAGGTGCCTTTTTCTGCACTCTCGATACCCCTACTGCAAGCAGGACCATGATAACGGCAACTATTGCAAGTATGCTAAGTTTAGTATTGCTCATATCACTCCTTTTGAGAGTTTTTAGTTTTTAGTTATTAGTTTTTAGTTAAGGTTACGGCCTAGAGGCCGATACATTTTTACAAACGGACTAATCAGCACGGGCATGGCCGATGTAATGCCTCTTTCGTGCTGAGCGGAAGATGCCCAGTACAATAGCTATTACAAGAATAACAGCAGGTGCAAGCAGCATATTGAAGAGGCGAAGTTTATTTCCAAGTGACTCTTTCTTTTCGCGTTTGCCCTTTTGTACTTCACGTAGGTTTCGCTGCCGCTGATGTATCTTAAGCTCCAACTCCCTTCGTTTTTCGATGATAGAACTTCCCAACATACCCTCCTGATCTTTTGTTGCAGAGGAGATAATTTCCTGAAGTTCTTTTTGGAAACCTTCGATTTCACTATTGATTTTCGCAACCTCTAATGCGGTTTCTGCTTCTGCTTGTTCCTCGATTTCG
>VRUF01000095.1:4831-9823 GCA_019456245.1 Planctomycetota bacterium
TTCGTCGACGACTATGAAAGGCCTTGCGAAATTACCTCGTGAACGTATAGAGATGAGATCGCTCGATCCGGTAAGGTCATCGACAGTGTTTAGCATCAGCGTTGCATTATCTCCAACCATCGCCTTCATGCCGAAGAACGATTTCTGGTAGGCAACTATGTCTGAGATAAAGTCCACGTCAGCATAAAGGGTTACTATGCATTCCTGGTCGGCTTGGAGGACGCCGGTTACTTTTTTTGTTTTCTCTTCGCCTTCGGCAGCAGTTTCATCGGAGATTTCGATTCCTTCGGGAAAAGCACTTTTTAACTTGCCGTTAATCTGGTATCCCATCACGACAGGTTCAGCACCATCTCTAAACTTCCTCATCAAACCGGAGAAGTCAGATGTCATGAGCTCGTAAGGATTGCTTATAGTCCATTCGTTGCCGCGATTTGTTGTCATGAGGATTGGCCGTTTGGTAATGGAGGCGTCGTTAGTATCAACTTCTCTTATCGATCCAGGAAAGAGCATTCGCACCATGTTTAGATCGGCAGTTACCGCGCTGTCCGTTCCAAAGGAGTCTTTTTTGTCCGTAAGGCCCAGGAAACCGATGTGTCTTTGTAATTGGCCTGTTCTTCCTGTAGGCGTGTCCAGAGCAAGTGACCGGTCGCCGGCAAAAGTATTTGCAGGTACCTGGAGCCCCCAGGTTTTAAGCAGTAAGTTAAGATCCGAGGCTTGTGATGTCATACCCATCTGCATTTGCTGCTGAGTTGGCTGATCTGAATAGCAATAAGGATCCACACATATAATCGTTCTGCCGCCTTTGACGATAAACTGGTCTATAGCAAATAATGTTTTTTCAGGAAGCTGCTTTGGATGGATCACGAGCAGCATATCGATGTTTTCGATTTTTTCCACATCCGTGGAGATACTTGTTACTTCGTATTTTTCCTTCAACTGCGAAATAATCGTCCATGCAGGCTTTGGTGTCTGTCCCTGCATTTTCATCATTTGTGCCATATAAGGCGTTACGTCGTCGCCCATTACCGGTAGCGAACTCATTATGCCCAGGCGACTCTTCTGCCGTGTCACTGCCGTGTCTATCAGGTAGCTGATGTCGTATTCGATGAAATTTTGGCGTTGCGGAGAAAAGAAGGATATCGTTTTATCCACGCCGAACTGCGTCTGTAGTACCAAACCGAAGAAAAAATTCTCCTCCTCAGTAATTCTGAAACGCTGCAATCCATGGCGAAGTGCCTCTGCTTCTTCGTCGCTGAACGGACGTGGGTCAACTACCTCAAAGTCCAGCATCCCGCCGGCATACGATTCGTATTCTTCCAGCAGCTCACGTACAAAGAGGTAGTAGTTGTTAAAGAATCGTATCTGGTCAGGGCCTTTCAATGCGGCTTTTTCGGCATAGTACAAACGTACTTTGATCGGTTGATTTAACTTGGCAAGGATTGCCTTTGTTCCGTCCGACAGCGTGTATATCTTCTGGTCCGTAATGTCGATCTTTACCGATTTGGCCACGTCCTGAAAGATGTTGATCGCCGAGAACGTGATAATCAGTACCAGTAAAACTCCAGCAATTGCTCGTATAGTTCTGTTCATCAGCTCGTCTTCCTTTCATCTAAAACAATGCCGCAAGCAGCGACCCAACCGATAATCAGCAGTACGAAGTAGGCTATATCCTTTAATGCGATCACGCCTCGCTGGATGTTCTCGAAATGCGTCTGGAAACTCAACTTGGCGATTGCACCGACAAGGCCAGTGGGCAGAAAACCTGTGAGAAAGTTCTGTGTTGTGGGCATGCCTGCAAACACCAGTACCGCACATGTTACTACGGAAAGGACAAAGCTTATTACCTGGTTTTTGCTGGCGGCAGAGAAGAAAGATCCGATGGCAAGGAATCCGCCGGCCATGAACAAACTGCCCAGGTAACCCGTTATGATAAGCCCGATGTCAGGTTCGCCGAGGTAACAGACGGTGATCGGTGCCGGAAGTGTAAGCAGAAGGGCGATAGCAAGGAAAAACCATGCCGCAAAGAACTTGCCAAGGACGGCCTGTCTGACGGTTATCGGCAGAGTAAGCAATAGTTCGATCGAACCTGTCTTTCGTTCTTCGGCCCAAAGGCGCATCGCGGTCGATGGTACCATGAAAACGAACAATAAGGGCAAATTCTGAAAAAAAACACGCATGTCTGCCTGTCGCATCTCGTAGAAACCTTCCCGGAACATCATATATCCCGAGAAAAACAAAAAGATCACAAGGAATACATACGCAAGGGGGGTGGTGAAATACCCCTTGAGTTCACGTTTAAATACTGCCATAAAACTATTCATATCAAAACTCCTATACCCTTAAGGGTAATAAACGCTCGCGTTGAAAATTGCAATTGCTTATTTAAGAGCAACTTACCGCAAACAAAATGGAACAATTCAATCATAATTATTCTGCCTGTGTTATTGCCCTGAATACTTCATCAAGGCTCATCTGATACTTGTCTTTCAACTTTTCCGGGGTAGAATCTACGAGCACCTTGCCTTTCGAGATGATGATCGTTCGCGAACAAACGGCCTCTACCTCTTCAAGTATATGGGTCGAAATGATAATACATTTTTCGCTTGCCATTTTGTTTATCAGGCTTCTGACCTCATGCTTCTGGTTCGGGTCAAGCCCGTCTGTCGGTTCGTCCAGAATGAGGACGTCCGGATCGTGAATCAGTGCCTGTGCCAGGCCGACACGGCGGCGATAACCCTTGGAAAGCGTATCGATCGTCTGGTGATAAACGCTTTCTATCGAACACATGGGAACTATGCGGTCGAGTGCTGCTTTTCTTTTGGCACCTTTTATCTTTCGGGCATCGCACACGAATTTAAGCAGTCCTGCAACCGTCATCTCGTTGTAGCAGGGGGCATTTTCCGCGAGATAGCCAATGCGTTTTTTAACCTCGACAGGTTTCTTGAGGATGTCATATCCGCATACGCTGGCAGTTCCGCTGTCCGGGGCCAGAAAACACGCCAGCATCTTCATGGCAGTGCTCTTGCCTGCACCGTTAGGTCCCAACAGTCCCAGTACTTCACCTTTGCCAACCTCGAATGACATATTGTCAACTGCAACAATAGTCCCAAATCTTCGCCGAAGTCCTTTAACACTTATCATACATATTCTCCCATGAAAACAGGCAGCAATAAAAATCAAGAAATCCACCCCAAGGCCCCAAACTGCGGGAACTTACCGAATGTCGGGTAATTATAATAGGTTACCGTACTTTTTCAACCCCCACGGCTGACAAAATGTCATTTTTTTTGTGCTTGTGTGATGGTAAAATGGGCAAAATAGCCGCTTGTGATAATTCCAGTTAATTCGAGCCGATAGGTGGCGGAGGCATCGCGGACTTTGTTTTTGAGGTTTCAGGATGAGGCTTGGGGGTAGCCGGTAAAACGGCGTTAAAAGTTAAAAGGTTCGAAGGTGCGAAAGTTATATAGCTGTCAGCGTTCTGCTTGTGGCTATACGCTCTGGTTGACTCAAAATGGGTTCGTTTCGTAATGTGGTTCGCTTTGCTTGCGGGTAGCCGGTAAACCGGCGTTAAAAGTGGGAAAGTGCGAAGGTGCGAAAGTTATATAGCAGCGCATGGAATTTTTCCTTGACTTTTCCGTCGCATCTGTTATAATTGGGTATAGAAGTGGGAGCAATTTTGAAATATTGATCTTGTTCCGGCTTCGCTGAAAGCTTCCGCCGTCGCTTCCAGCTATGGCGAGACAGGTCGCCGCGACAGGCGGCAGTGGTTTTTGTGGTTTTCTCCTCCTCCTCCTCCTCCTCCTCCTGCCACAGAGGTTGGCAGGCCTTTGGCCTGTGACAGTAGAGCAGTAGACAGGTGAACAGTAGAGCATGGAATTTACGATACTGCCAAAAACCGCTATTTTGGCCATCTTGAGCTTGAATGGCGATATAGATAGTTTTTGTTGACAAGCGGGGTTATTTGAGGCAAAATGCAGTTACTACCTCTTTTCAGCGGAGATTTGCAGGAAACGGGGTTTGTTCTACAGGAGAATAGAAATACAATAACGGCAAAACACTTGAAGTTAAAAGGCAGGGATAATAATCAGGGAAGTGGAGTTGTTTTTTGGTTTTTGTTGGTTTTCCGTTCTTCGCCATTCTACTTCGCCGTAGGCTACGAAGAAACCGGCTACGGCGCGACAGGTGAAAAATGGTGGAAAAAAAATAGGGCTTGTTCCGGCGTCGCTTCGCTATGCCGCGATGAAAAAATATATACGCAAGGGAAAAGGGGTCATACCCCTCCCTAAGCAATTAAAAACCCAAAGCAACTCCTAGCAAAAAGGCTTCCGAAGGCAATGCCCAGAATCTATCGAACCCAGAAAGAGTGCGAGCAATTGCTGATACGAGAATTCCTCGGCCATTTGGGCTATAGGATTTCCAACACCCAATGGACGGAGAGACCAGATGCCCTACTGACATTGAGCAAGAACAGAAAAAGGAAACGGATTGCGATTGAGCACACCGAATATTTCAACGACACGGAAGCGGGGCGCCTTTCACCTCTTACTCCAATTGCCAATTTCTGGAAGTTGGTGCAGGCCAGCCTTATTCGTCGAATCAGTCATCGGAAACACCTAAACGGCATTTTGGCAAATATCGAGATCAAGGAGAATCCCACCTTGCCTAAGGGATCGACCGAACTACAGGAATTGGCCAGACAACTGGCAAAGGAACTTGTTAATTTCGTAGAAGCACATCAAGACAGGCCATCGAAGTTTTTACTGTTTAGTGGTCGCGACTTCAATGGATACCCAACGCTCGTATCTATGCTGTCTTCATTAGGCCTATTACGGGAGACAAACAATGCGGGAGACCCTCGCTGTACATGGACATGTATCAATATTACCTCTGGCTGTATCCGCCCCAACTTGGAATACATTAAGAGTGCCATCAATATTAAGAATAAGAAAGCCACCGGATATGATTGGGGCAATGCGAGCGAGAAATGGTTAC
>VRUF01000095.1:9833-10148 GCA_019456245.1 Planctomycetota bacterium
GTTCCAATCTCAGCAACGTCGCTGGGAGAGACATGCAGAAAGTGAACTGGGTGGACCCCAAGTTACTGGACTTGTGCCGCGAGTCGCCATTCGACCGAATTGTTTTTTGGGACAGAGACTGTCGCTGGTACAAGTGGTTGAAGCCGAGCGAGAAAGTAGTGCAATACAAGACAAGCAACCGTATATGAACATGTTGGATTAATTCAAGTTTTTCTTTGACGGCAAGTACAGTGATGGATATTATATAATCAAATTTACGATGTTACCTGGAAACCATATAAACAGAAGTTACGCCGGATGAACGAGAATATGTGA
>VRUF01000363.1 GCA_019456245.1 Planctomycetota bacterium
GCTCTTCCGATCTGTTAGTTCAACTATTGTGGGCGGACCTCCGGAGGTTCCTATTTCTTTAATCACCCAGAGAGGGCTTGACAGCGGTGTTTATGAAGGTTTAACTGAAACTACGATGTCTAAGTGGGGCCAATCATATCACAACAACTTTACCCAATGGGGAAATTCTTTTGAGCGTTTGAGTTGGGAAATAACAATCAGCATGTCGCAACGATAGCTACCACGATTAATTTTTGGGATGAGAATATTATTTTTGAAAAAACAGATGATGTCGGCATTATCGATCCGAACGAATGTGTCTCACCAGGGTATGAACTGACCTATACGGTCTGCTGGGAAATGCCCGACTACCTGACTCTTGAAGGCGCCAGAATCGTTGACTATCTGCCAGCGGGTGTAACCTATCCGGAAGGGTATATGACGACGGACCCGAATACCGGCTGGCCCATCTGGGTGGAATATGACGCTTATGACCTTGATACACATACATACACATGGGAGTTAGGTACGCTGGAATCTAATGATAGCGGCTGTGTTACGGTGACGGTCACGGTTAGCGAAGGCGCCGAACCAAGCGGGGTACTGCATAATGTTGCCGAATTAGTAACTGATAGCGGCATCTGGTCGCGGGATTTCGAAGATACACTTGTCTGTTGCTGGTCACCTGTGGGGGCGGACGCCAATATCATCTATGTTAACGCCGATGCGCCTGGGCCGCATAGCGGGGTCAGTTGGGAGTATGCATACGCCGATTTGCAGGATGCGATCAACCGTATCAATCGTAGCTGTCCGGCATCGGATACGATCGAGATATGGGCAGCCGAGGGGATGTATACACCGGGCGACCTCGAAGCTGATTCGTTCGTTATCCCCGACGGGGTGGTGGTCTACGGCGGATTTGCCGGTAATGAGACAAGCCGCAGCGAACGGAGCTTCCAACGGTATGAAACCATCCTCAGTGGCTATATCTATTTTGACGGGCGTGATATAATACGCAACACCTCCGTTGTTACGATGGGTTACCAAAGCGTACTTGACGGTGTTACGGTGACCGGATCGGCTGAGTATGGCGTTTATGGCAACGGCAGCGACTTTACTGTGAGAAACTGCAATATAGAGGAAAACAGTCAATACGGGATATATGTCAAGAACTGCGACGCTGTGATCGAAAAATGTAATATAGCGGAGAATAGTCAATACGGGATATATGTATTGGACGGTGACCTTACACTCGAAAACTGCAAAGTTACGGACGGTGGCCAAAGGGGTATCTACGCGCAAGACGGAAACATAACGGTCAAGTGGTGCAGTATAACTGATAATGGATACGAAGGTATTTATCACAAAGGTGACGGCTTCTCACTAACCGTTGAGAATTCACAGATCAATCGAAACGAGTACCATGGAATTTATACCATAAATTCCATACCGACAGTCAAGAACTGCATTATTTCAAGTAACGGTACCGTTGACCGTGACTTTTATGGAATGAATATTGTAAATCCCGCTGACGATCCGATACTGCATAACAATACGATAGTCTGTAACGCAATCGAGGGTATTAAATTCATTGATAATGCGGGCAGTAACTGGCCGGAGATTCGGAACTGTATCGTTTATTTCAATAACGA
>VRUF01000364.1 GCA_019456245.1 Planctomycetota bacterium
ATTTGCCTGTCCAGGAATTTTTCTGAATCGCGTGCCAGATACTTCTCGCAAATTTTAAGTATGTCCTTATACAGTGTGTCCATAATCTCCCTCTGGCCAATCTATCTACCAATCATTCGCTTCCACCGATAGAATGCGCTTCCGATTAATAACAACGCCAGTGAGTTAAATAGACTCATTACAAACATCAGTGTTGGCATCGTGACAATAGTGCCGTTACTTATGTAAAACAAGACCCCAAATACAGCCTGGATGAAAAACAGAGCTAGCCCGATAGCTATTAACCCAAATTTATCGGCCATCCCGGTTGCTCTCATAAGTAGGAAACATACCCAAGCTGCAAATAGAGCGACGATTGCCGTGATCG
The DNA here is from genome assembly GCA_019456245.1 of Planctomycetota bacterium. Taxonomy (GTDB): domain Bacteria; phylum Planctomycetota; class Phycisphaerae; order Sedimentisphaerales; family Anaerohalosphaeraceae; genus VRUF01. The sequence goes on from VRUF01000364.1 coordinate 368, forward strand.
GATAGCTAATTCTGTTTACCTGGTCTTGCCAAGTATTGGTAACACCCATATTCATTTTGTCCACAGCAGAGTCATCGCTAGAGCCATCATTCATACCCATTTCACTACCAGACTCCTCGTGGCTGTCCGAAAAAACGACACTTTGAGGGGAACCTGCCACAAGGGGAAGTATAACGGCTGTAAGCACGAGCAGTATGAGCAGAAATTTAACCGGCATAGCCATAAGCGATACCTCCTTTGGCCTATCTTAATAGTACGTAACCATTAAAAGAACTGTGCTAAATACTTTCAGTTCCTCTCTCATCTTTCTTGCTATCCATCTTGCCAAATGTTATATCGTGAATAATTGGTGAGCTGTTCCCGGACCCAACTATGTCATAACAAGTTAGGGGACACCGGTCAAAATGGAGAAAAGCCTGCCAGAAACCGCTCACCAGATATAATCAAGCAGCATACGTAATCAGAGCATCAATGGGTGCTTGCTACCAAAGCCTTTTTCTTCTTTTTGCCCCTGCCTGATACCGGTTCCGTCTCCTCCTCTACCTCTGCGGTCGAGGGCGGCTCTTTCGCAGCTACCCCTATACTTGATATCGCTTGTCTCTCAATCGCGGAAAACACCTTGTCCAGGTCAAGCAGGATAATTAGCTTGGTCTCCAGCTTGGCAATGCCTCTCAGGTAATCGGATTCAACACTGGTGACCATTGATGACGGCGGCTCTATCGAGGAAAGCGGGATGCGCAGCACCTCGGTTACGCCATCTACAACCACACCAACGTCTTGTCCGGCGATATCGACCACCACAATACGGCTGTCCTTGGTCTGCTCTCCCACCGCGAGGTTGAGCCTCTTCCTGAGGTCTACCACCGGCACCACCCTCCCCCTGAGGTTAATCAACCCTTCGACAAAAGATTCAGCCCCGGGCACCCGGGTGATGCCCTGCATCCGGATAATCTCGCGGACGGCACCAATATCTACGCCGTAGTATTCAGAAGCAAGGTCAAAGACCACCAATTGCATCTCGGTTTCGCTTAGTGTTAGTGCTTGAGTATCTTCAGCCATTTGTTCACCATCCTTTCTATTTACTTTTGGGTAGCAGGGTGAGGGCGGGAGCCGGCTATGCCCCCACCTCCACCTGCGCACTCATCTCCTGGGCCGAGGCCGAAACCTCCTGGGTAGCGGCACTGTTTTCCTCAGCTATCCCGGCCACACTCTCAATAGACTTTGACACCTGGCCGGAGCTGGCTGCCATTTGCTCGGTCGCC
>VRUF01000096.1 GCA_019456245.1 Planctomycetota bacterium
CGATAAGTGCATTGCAAGCGATCCGAAGTCGTTTCAAGCCCACTTTTCGATGGGTAAAGTGTTTCTGATGGAAGGTGCCAGTGCAGAAGCGAAACAGTCTTTCAACAGGGCGCTGGAATGCGAAGGTTTGGCGGACGAGGCGTGGTTTATGCTTGGCTTAATTGCCGAGATGGAAGAGTCCGACGAGGAAGCATTTGGATATTACAGCAAGGCGATGGAGTTGAAACCTTCGCGTAGCGGTTATGTAATAGCATTGGCGGAATTGACTGCTGATAGGGAAGATCATGATGGTGCTGTAGAGCTATTGCGAAAGAAGTCAGAAATGCTTTATGCCAGTAGTGAGTTGAAGGTCGCGTTGGCGGAGATGCTTGTTCTCCAGGGTGAGGTAGATGAGGCGATACTAGTATATAACAGGCTTCTTGTCAGCGATGGTGATCAATCGGAGTATCTTGTGCCTCTTGGGTTTTGCTATGTAATCAATAAGGATTGGGCGGAAGGTGTTCGGATTTTCTCGCGGCTGGTCGAAAAGACAGTTGGTTCGGAACGTGATAATCATCTTGAGATGCTCGGGATGTGCAGTATGAACAACAATGATTATGTTCAGGCGATGAAATGTTATGACCGTCTGAGTGTCAAGAGGCGCGAGGATGTAGATGTTTGGCTTCGTATGGGTCAGGCGGCTTTTGGCGCGAATATTCCGGAGCGTGCGCTGGTGTGTGCGAAAAGGGCTTATGCATTACATCCCGGAAGTAACGATGCGATGATGCTTAAGGGTTGTGCAGAATATGTTCAGGGTGATTATGCGAAGGCTTTTGAAAGTTTCGGTCGGCTGAGCAGCAAGAGTGAATCGTCTTCTTTTGTCGAGATGATGATGAGCCGTTGCAATGAGCGTCTCGAAAAAGATATGTGATATTTAGAGTTGATCTTTAAAGATGAATCAAAGGAGAGTTGATTTGCGTTATAACAAGATATTGATCATAATGGTTGTGGTTCTTGCCGGTTGCAGCCTGACATCGCATTTGGTTATGCTTGTCACTGACATCAACGTAAGCGTTATTTTCGGTACGATTACGGGTCTTGGGAGTCTTATAGTTCTTTCGAGTCTTGCGTGCTGCTGGTCAAGTACGATAACATCGTTGAAAATAATAACGAAAAAGCTTAACGATAATAAACCTGAAGAGGCTTATGCAGGAGCGGCGAAACAGTTGCTTCCGCTGCTCGAATCTATCCGCAAGTTCAGTCAGGATTCGGCAAAGAAGACCGAGGAAATTACGAAACAGTCGATGGATTTTAATCTACAACTTCGGTTGTTGCGTCGGGAAAAGAAAAATACGGAATCAATTCTTTACAGCATCAACGATGCTGTTATTGTCATCGACGGATACGATCGTCTTATTATGGCCAATTCCGCATCTGAGCGTTTGTTTGATTTCCAGTTCGATGAGTTGAGTGTGGCTCCGGTTTCTGAAGTTATTTCCGACAGTAAATTTATTTCGCTTATGCATCAGAGCGGGCAGAGCAAACAGTCTCATGTCAAACACGATATAAGCGTCGAGCGTGGGGGCGAGATGTTGACTTTCGATTGTGTGATATCCTGCGTGAAGGACGAGGCTGGAGAAGTTAGCGGTGTTGTAGCGATACTGCATGACATAACCCGCGAGAAAGAGATCTCACGTATGAAGAACGATTTTGTGAGTCACGTTTCCCACGAGTTGAAGACTCCGCTTGCTTCTATTAACGCTTACGCTGAGATGCTTGTCGATGGAGAGGCGGAGGACCAGGCGACTGTCGTTGATTTTTGTAAGATCATTCAGAGCCAGGCACAGCGGTTAAACAGGCTTATCGAGGAGATATTGAATATATCCCGAATCGAGTCCGGTCTTATCAAAGTTGATAAGAAGCCATTCAGTATGGCGATCCTGATCCAGGAGTCGTCGAAGATGATCGAAAGCTATGCGAAGGAGAAGAATATTTCAATTACGGTTCCGGCACCTATCATCTGTGACCAGGTGAATGCCGACAAGGATATGGTTTCTCAGGTAGTCATCAATCTGTTGAGTAACGCGGTTAAATATACACCTAAAGGCGGTCATATAACGGTCGAGAGCGAAGTGCACGAGGCAGATAAGAATATCTGCGTTAAGGTTTCCGATACTGGTGTCGGTATTCCCGCTGATGACGTCGAACACGTGTTTGATAAGTTTTTCCGCGTTGAGGCGAATAAGAAAGTTGCCAAGGGCACGGGTCTTGGTCTTAACCTGGTGAAACAGATTGTGGAGAAGGTTCACGATGGTGAGGTTTTTGTTACAAGTAAGGTTGGAGAAGGCAGTACGTTCGGATTTAATATGCCGCTTGCCTTAGAGCATGCGGGAAAAGTTAGTAACTAAGTATCGGAGTTTGAAAATGGCACACAGAAAAGCATTAGTAGTAGACGATGAGATTCATATCGTTCAGGTTGTCGCGATTAAGCTGCGAAACAACGGTTTCGATGTTACGACGGCAGAGAATGGAGCGGTCGGTCTTGAACTGGCCGGCGAGATCTGTCCCGATATAATTGTCACGGACTTTCAGATGCCGGTAATGACGGGTCTTGAGATGATTGAGAATCTTCGTAAGCAGGAATCGACTAAAGATATCCCTGTTATTATGCTGACGGCTCGTGGTTTTGCGATCGAGGAAGGTCAGAAAGAATCTTTGAAGATATCTGCATTTCTTAGCAAGCCTTTCAGCCCGAGGGAAGTGCTCAAGACGATTGAAGAAACTTTGGATACTGCTGCGGTAATTTAATTTTATCACAAGAGAGAAAGAGGCTTACAACTAATGGATAATGTAATCACAGAGACGCTTTCCATGACGCAGATGAAGTGCCTGAAGAAGTTCGGGGCAAAGATCAATGCCTTGGGTAATGATCTTATCGTTATCGATAAGGAAGGTCAGTGCATTTTAGAGAGTTATGTTGAGCGAGATGGTATAGAGGCCATTGCATCTGAGAAGTATGCGGAGGAGATTTTTCGTGAGTCATCCGGCGAAGTTTTGCGGTTTGGTCCTTCGGGTAGTTTGCTTGTGCGCAGTCTAAATGACGGTGCGAGCGTTGTCGGAGTTGTTTTTGTGCGTTGCAATGGTAAGGTCAGCGAGCCAGTGATTTTCGATTGTCCGTCCAGTGCAGATAGCGGTGGGTTGGATGTGGATGCCGAGGTGATAGATTGCGTGGCAGAACTTGTCGATATGTTCGCTGTTCAGTTCGCTTACGAAGACAGGAGTTTGAGCCAGATCGAGAAAGTAAGTTCGGAACTTGCTCAGACTTATGAGGAATTGTTGCTGCTTTATAATATGAGCACCAATATGAAGGTGACTCAATCCAATGCGACGTACCTTCAGCTTGCCTGCGATCAGGTTACTCAACTGGTTGAAGTGGAAGGTATAACGATTTTCCTTGAAAAGAAGGCCGATGACGATGACGTTGAGGTTGAGGATTCGCTTGTATTGGCGGCGGGTTCCGGTCTTATCGCGATCGATCTTGGTATGGCGGATATCCTTCAGATGCACCTGGTGGAAGAGTTGGGTCTTGGTAAAGAGGCTTTGCTTGACAGTATGATCGATTCTCCGTTCAAGTACAGCTGGCCTGACGGAGTTCGTAATATACTCGCGGTTCCGCTTCAGGGTGGAGATCGTATGATTGGAATGATGGTTGCGACGAACATAGCCGGTAAGTCTGATTTTGACAGTATCGAAGTGAAGCTTTTTAATTCGGTTGCGAATCAATGTGCGATTTTTGCGGAGAACAACCGTTTGTTCGGTGATCTTAAAGGCCTTTTCATCGGTTCATTGAAGGCATTGACAAATAGTATCGACGCGAAGGATCCCTACACTCGCGGTCATTCTGAAAGAGTGGCGTTTATATCCCGATGGATAGCGGAGCGACTTACTGAGAGCCATTCTGTGGATGAGGAACAGGTACATAAGATATATCTTGCCGGGTTGCTGCACGACGTCGGTAAGATCGGGATAAGCGAATCTGTACTTTGTAAGAACGGTAAGCTTGACGAGGAAGAACGTTCTCAGATAATGTCTCATCCTCGTATCGGGGCAGGTATACTGGCAGATATCAAGCAGATGAACGAGATCGTTCCTGGAGTTCTTCATCATCATGAACGAAGCGACGGTAAAGGTTATCCCGATGGTCTGACAGACAGCCAGATCCCTTTGATCGGCAAGATAGTGAGCCTTGCCGATGCTTTTGACGCGATGACTTCCCGGCGGATTTATCGCGATGCGATGAGTATTGACCGAGCGATTGGAGAGATAGAGAAAGGTCTCGGCAGTCAGTTTAACCGTGAGATAGGGGAGATATTTTTAAATAGCGATATCAAGAAGCTTTGGAGCGTAATTCAGGATGGTTTCATCGAGCGATGGGACTACAGTAATTTTGACGAATACGGTTCTAAGGCAGTGGGGGTACTGATACGATGAAGATTAAAACTCAGAGTTATAACAATGTGATAGTTGTAGAACTTCAGGGTGAGTTGGTTACGGAGTACATTCAGCAATTCAAAGACGCAATTAGCGAAACGATGTCTGCCAAGCCCGGAGGTATAGTTCTTGATATGTCAAAGGTGGGTTTTATCGACAGCCTTGGGCTTGAGGAACTGCTTTCGCTTCGTGACGAATGTAATAACAAGAGTTGTCAATTGAAACTTGCCGGGCTTGATGAGAATTGCTGGAAGATATTCGTTGTAACCCGTTTGCAAGACCAGTTGGATAGTTATGAGGAACTTACCGAAGCGGTAAAAAGTTTTGTGTAGTAAACAGCAGAAATGATAGTGATATGAGGTGTTTATGGCAGTTGTAGCTACTGGTAACAAATTGCAGCTTGGTCAGGTTCTTCTTGAGCGTGGTATCATAACCTCCGATCAAATAGATGTGGCCCTTGAAGAGCAGCGAAGGGGCGGTCATAACCGCCTTTTAGGCGAGGTTCTGGTCGACTTTGGATACTGTGGAGAGGGTCAGATAGTGTCTGCGATTGCGGAAGCTTATGGTGTTCCTTATGCCCAAATAACTCCGAAGATATGTGATCCCCAGGTTACGGAAGTGCTTCCGCGAGAATTTCTTGAAGAGTATACGGTGCTGCCTTTGTTCAAGGTTAATAATATTCTTACAATTGCTTTGAGCGAACCTTCGAATGTTTTTCTGATCGACGAGATAGAGCGTCTTAGCAATTGTAAAGTTCAGATAGTCTGTGCGACAGTGAAAGAGATCAAAGCTACGCTTCAGGCATATATGCCAGCGGCGAACGTATTTGTGATCGACGATATAATCGAAGATACGTCTCTGGACGATTTTTCGTTAATTGAAAATGTAACTGAAGACATCGGTGACCTTGAAGATGTTGCAGGTCAGTCTCCAATAGTCAAGCTGGTTAATTATTTGATCTATACTGCGGTTCATGAAAATGCCAGTGATATTCATATCGAGCCGGATGATAAGCGGCTTCGTGTTCGATACCGAGTTGACGGACAGCTTTATGAGAAGATGAAACCGCCTTTCCAGATGCATTCTGCAATCGTTTCCAGAATAAAGATCATGGCGGAGCTTGATATTGCTCAGAGGCGTCTTCCGCAGGACGGAGGGATACATGTATTGATGGAGGGGCGTGCCATCGACCTGCGTGTCTCCGTGACACCGAGTAACCATGGTGAAAAGGTCGTAATCCGTATCATCGATGCGCGTAAGACGCTTGTGAGCCTTGAGTCTTTGGGATTTAGCTATGATAATCTTCAGTTGTTCATAGAGAAGATGAATTCTTCTAACGGTATAGTTCTGGTGACCGGTCCTACAGGTTCCGGTAAGAATACGACTCTTTATGGTGGTCTTGCAGAAATAAACACCGACCAGATAAATATATGTACTGTTGAGGATCCTGTTGAATGTAATATAAGTGGTATCAACCAGTTTCAGGTTCAGGAAACTGCGGGTTTTGGTTTTTCTACGGCTCTTAGAAGTCTTCTTCGGCAGGATCCTGATGTTATAATGGTCGGCGAGATACGTGACAGAGAGACGGCTTCAATTGCGGTTCAGGCGGCATTGACGGGTCATCTGGTTCTTTCTACGCTTCATACAAACGATGCACCGGGAGCGGTTACTCGACTTATCGACCTTGGTGTTGCACCATACCTAATAAGCGCATCTCTGATAGCAGTTGTTGCTCAGCGTCTTATTCGTAAGATTTGCCCTAATTGCAAGGACGAGTACGAACCTGCAAGCAATATCAAGCGTTTAGCCGAGCGGTGGAAAGTGGAAGTTCCAAAATACTATCGCGGAGTTGGATGCAGGAAGTGCAGGAACACAGGTTACATCGGTCGTATAGCGATGCATGAGATGCTTCTTCCCAACGAAACGGTTCTTGATGCGATAACGGAAGGTGTAACAATGAAAAAGCTTCGTAAAATGGCGATCACCAGCGGTATGGTCCCATTGCATTTAGATGGCGTTGAAAAAGTAAAGGCCGGTATTACCACGATGGAAGAGGTACTTCGTGTGAGTAATGTTTAGATTGGAGTTATTATGGCGTTGACACAGCCGACAATTTTTACGGTGCCGGAAGAGGTGGCATCGAACAAGCTGAATCGTAAAGTTAAGAGCGATGAATTAATCTCTTTCGCAACTCAGTTGTCCGTGATGCTTGACAGCGGAGTTGTTTTGAGCGAGGCTCTTGATGCGATCTCCGATCAATGCAATCCTGGCGTATTTAAGCAGGTTCTTGAGGATGTCGCCAGGAGAATTACAAGCGGTGACAGTTTTTCAAGTGCATTGGCAAAGTATCCGAAGGTTTTCGGTACGATGTTTATAAGTATGGTACGCGCGTCTGAGGTTTCTGGTAAGATGTCGGAGATGCTTGAGGTTCTTAGCGGTTATCTGACAGCGGATGAAGAGACTCGTAAGCAAGTTAAAGGGGCGATGATCTATCCACTTGTTATGCTTTTGATGTCAGTGGCGGCGACTGGTTCTTTGATGTTTTTTGTACTTCCTCGATTTGCGTCGATCTATGATGCCAAGGGAGCGGCACTTCCGAAGTTGACGCAGGTCCTTGTGAATTTTAGTAAGGTGCTTGGTGATGCTAAAATAATGACGGTGGTGATGACTTTGATAATAACGGGTGGTTTTGGTGTACATTACTGGCGACAGACGGTGTCCGGTCAGAAGTCAATGGACTGGCTCCAGGTTCACCTTCCAGTATTCGGTGGTATGTTCATCGATTCAGTTTTGACCCGAAGCATGCGTATCATGTCGACAATGATCAAGACTGGTGTTAGCCTTCTTGATACTCTTGAAGTAATGAAGATGTCATGCGGAAACTACTATTTCAATCGTTTGTGGTCAGTGACAGATGCGAAAATACGCGATGGATACCAACTTTCCGATTCTATCCTTCTTGCACCTAATAGTGAACTTGTAGCTCCTGGGATCATTCAGATGCTTCGTGCGGGCGAAAAAAGCGGGCATCTTGCGGAGGTATGCGACAAGGTTTCTTTGTTTTACGAAAAAAAACTTCAGGTCTCGATCAAGACAGCTACTTCTCTGATCGAACCTATAATGATCATTATCATGGGTGGTGTTATTGGCACGATAGCGATTGCATTGCTGCTGCCGGTATTTCGAATTTCAAGCGTTATGGCACACTAATAAAAGCAGGGAATAGGTGTGGTTTCGGCCTTTGGCCGAGGTTATTTTAATACAAAAATCTGTATCCAAATGTGGGGAAACTGCTTTTAGATTCTCATAAGTGCTTATTTTTGCGGGGTTTATATGTTTTTCCGATTTTTTTCGTAGAGTTTTTGCAAAATCAAAAAAAACATTGCAAAACCTGCATCTTCCGATATAATTCCCTGTCTATCCGTATTATCGGTACGGGTTGATAAGATGGTGTTTGCAAATAAATAGTAGTTTTTGAGGATTAGTTGAAAGGTATTTTTTAGACGATGTTGACGAAAGAGAAGAAAAGTACGATTATTGATGATTACAAGATCAATGATTCCGATACGGGTTCCCCTGAAATTCAGATAGCGATCCTGACAACGCGGATCAATGAACTAACGGAACATCTAAAGATCCATAAGAAGGACCATTCTTCACGTCGCGGCCTCCTTAAGATGGTCGGGACGCGTTCAGCTTTGTTGAAGTATGTTCGGAACAGGGACATGGCGCGTTATCGCGAGATCATCCAAAGGCTGGGTCTGCGAAAATAACATTTTCTGCGGGCAGAAATCTTTTCGATTAATCCATTAACTGCCCAATATACGATGTTGCTTTCAAGAGGAGTGTGTGGAGAGAGAAGTTTGTTTTTTTTGATGTTTATAAATGATGTTTGAGACGGAAAGAGTAAAAAATATGTTTGAAGTTTATCGAGTAGAAAAAGAGTTGGGCGGCAAGAAGGTTTCAATTGAAACAGGTAAAATAGGGCGTCAGGCTCATGGTTCTGTGCTGGTGCAATGCGGAGAAACCATGGTGACGGTTACTGCCACTCGTGCTGATGCCAGGGCAGATATAGATTATTTTCCATTGAGTGTTGACTACCGTGAGAAGTTGAGTGCGGCAGGTAAGTTTCCCGGCGGGTTCATGAAACGTGAGGGTCGTCCGACTACGAAGGAAATTCTAACGGCTCGAAAGATCGACAGACCGATCCGCCCGTTGTTTCCGGACGGTTATTTTGACGAGGTTCAGATCCTCTGTAATGTTGTAAGCGCCGATGGTGAGAATGATCCAGATGTTCTTGCAATGCTTGGTGCCAGTGCGGCACTTGTTATAAGTAAGATACCGTTCCTTGGCCCTCTGGGTGCATGCCGGGTTAGCCGTGTTGATGGCAAGTTTATTGTCAATCCTACGCATACAGAGCGTGAGACGAGCGATTTTAACCTGATCCTTGGCGGTAAAAAAGAAGCGATCAATATGATCGAGGTCGATGCCCGGGCAGTTGGCGAAGATGTTGTTGCAGATGCCGTTCGTGTCGGTCACGACGCTGTTCGGGAAATCTGTGATATGATCGAGGAACTTCGCTCAAAGTGCGGAGTTGAGAAGATGGAAGTTGAAGACGATCTGAATACCGAGGTGCTTGCCGAAATTAAGAGCAAGGCATTTGATAAGCTCTGCGAGTTGTGCGTAATTCCTGTCAAGGCTGACCGGTCGGCTGGCATTGGCGAGCTAAAGAAGGCTTTGGTAGAGGAATATGTCGAAGCTGGTGATGATGGAGAAGCAAGGTGCAGCAAGAATATGTTCAACAGAGTGTTCGGAATGGTCGAAAAAGCGGCTGTTCGTAAGAATATACTTGATGGCAAACGTCCGGACGGCAGAGGTTATGAAGATGTTCGTCCTATCGAGTGCGAAGTTGGTTTACTGCCCAGGGCTCATGGTTCGGCGTTGTTTACACGTGGTGAAACGCAGGCACTTGTTTCAGTTACGCTTGGTACCGGCCGTGATCAGCAGATAGTTGACGGATTGCAGGACGAGTTTGGTCAGAGCTTTATGCTTCATTACAACTTCCCTCCTTCTTCGGTTGGCGAAGTTCGGTTTATTCGTGGTCCGGGCAGGCGTGAAATAGGTCACGGTGTTCTTGCCGAAAAAGCTCTCGAACGCGTAAAGCCTACCAAAGAGGACTTCCCGTATACTATCAAGATAGTCTCTGAGATAACCGAGTCGAACGGTTCGAGTTCTCAGGCTTCGATATGCGGCGGTTCGCTTGCAATGATGGATGCCGGAGTTCCGATGGCTAACGCTGTTGCGGGTATTTCGATCGGTATGGTCAGCGATGGCGATAAATATGAGCTTCTCACCGATATTCTCGGCGATGAGGACCATTTTGGGGATATGGATTTTAAGGTTGCCGGTACCTGTAAAGGAATTTCGGCGATCCAGCTTGATATTAAGGCTTCTGGACTTTCACATGAGATTCTTGTTGAGTCGCTGGCGAGAGCGAAAACGGCGCGGCTTGATATTCTTGAATCGATGAGCAAGGCGATCAGTGTGGGACGCGATGAACTTAGTGAGTATGCTCCGAAGATTACGAGTGTTAAGATCGATCCTGATCTGATCGGTAAGCTGATCGGTCCCGGCGGTAAGATGATTAAGTCTATCCA
>VRUF01000007.1:0-5813 GCA_019456245.1 Planctomycetota bacterium
GCCCGAGCAATGCACCCTCTTCGCCGCCCGATACACCCGTACCAATATAAAGTTTACCTTTGCTCTCAACGTATTCGCATCTGCGAATCGTATCCGGGAAATGCGAGTTTCCGCCGTCGATAATAATATCGCCATCGTCAAGCAAAGGCAGCACCTGGTCGATAAACGCATCCACAGCACCGCCGGCTTTGACAAGCAGCATAACCTTACGAGGCTTGGCCAGAGATTCGACAAACTCCTCGATAGAATGACAGCCGATGATGTTCTTGCCCTTGGCCCGACCTTCCACAAAAGTATCGACCTTCGAAACCGTACGGTTAAAACATGCAACCGTAAATCCTTTGCTTTCCATATTGAGAATAAAATTCTCACCCATTACTGCAAGACCTACGAGGCCTATATCTGCTTTTGACATTTGAGTTTACTCCTGTATTAAATTAAAAATTTATTTTTCGTGTTAAAGGGAAACCTCTAAAGTTTTATTAACGTTTAACTCTTGCATTGCCTTCCCATATGCTCCAGAGTTGGTCTTCGTCAGCAGGCTGAGCGTAATCGGTAAGCATTGTTGCCGCAAGTGCTCCGCTTGCCCAGCCGAATCTGGCACATTTTTTCACGTCCCAGCCCTTGAGTATGCCATAGAGCAAACCGCCAACAAATCCATCACCGCCGCCAATACGATCAAGAACGCCTATCTCACGCGGCTTGATGACCTCCCAGTCTTTGCCGTCGGTAACCAGTGCGCCCCACATATGGCTGTTTGCTGACACGACCTGGCGAAGTGTTGTTCCAAAGTAGCTGGCATTAGGGTAGGCCCTTTGAGCTCTGCCGATCATCTCTTTAAAGCCGTCGATCTTCTCGTCAAGCCCCTGCCCGCCGGACTCCGGCCCTTCTATATCAAGGCAGAGCTGGAAATCTTCTTCGTTACCGATCAGTATATCACTACGAGAAGCGATTTCGGCAAAAGCCTCGGAAAGTTCTTTTTCTCTACCTTTCCAAAAGCTGGCTCTATGATTAAGGTCGAATGATATTAACGAGCCGTTTTCCTTTGCAATGCGGGCAACGTCAAGACAGAACTTGCTGGTCTTAGGCGACAGTGCCGCAATAAGCCCCGAAAGGTGTACGATCTTAGCACCTTCTTTAGCAAATATCCTCTCAAGATCGAAATCATCAGCGCTAAGCTCTCTCCCGACTTCACCGGCTCTATCGTTTTGAACCCTCGGCCCGCGGGATCCCCAACCGCTGTCAGCCATATTGATCTGATGGCGATACCCCCAGGGGTTGCCCTGTTCAAACTCAGGCCCTTCAAAGTCCATTCGACGGCTTCTGATATTATCCTTTATAAAATGCGCGACAGGGCTGCCTTTGACAAACGCTGTCAAAACTTTAACCGGCATACCAAGATATGAAGCAACACTTGCCACATTGCTTTCGGCACTGGTTGCCTGCATTTTAAAGGTGTCGCTGCAATGGAAGGGCTGCGAATTAACTGGAGTTAATCGAATACCCATACTGGTTGCAACAATTAAAGAATATTTTTTTGATGCTGTTTCAGTCATTTTTAATTTACTCCATAATTTTTTGAACTACGAATGAATACGAATTTTCACTAATTATTTAAATCTTTCTTTGTATGACCATAGGCCCATGGCTGGGTTGGAGATGTAGAAAACTTTTTCTCCATCTACTTCGTTGAAACCGTCTTTCAACTTTTTTGGGTCGTACTTCTTTGTCATCTCATCAAGATCGGCATAAGCAAAGTTTACCGACTCGATTTCCTGTTGAGTTATATTCCCCGGACAGTACGTAATATTAAAACGCCCTTCGCTTGAGCCATGGATCAAATGAGCGGCGGCGCTAAGATTGTTCTTAAGCTCGTCATGTTCCTCGACAAGTTCAAGAACCTTATCCGTCCCGACATACCCGTACTTACGGATGAGTCTGTCGATCTCCTTATCCTCGCCAAACTCTCTAAGACCAGGTGCCAGCACGATCAACTCACCGCCGTCAGCCATCGCCATACGGGTGCGGTAAATACTCTTATTGCCAAGCCACGTACTCTTAAACTCTTCCGGCTCAAGATAGACGACCACCTTATCGAGCGGTTTATCAAGCATTTGAAAGTTCACCTTCAAAGACAACTCAGCAGCCTTTTCAAAACACTCCGCATCGTCACCGATAAACATCCCGCGGGTCACCTGCCCGTCATCGGTTGCTGCAACAACCGTCTGCACATAAACGATCGGCATATCCTTGGCAAAATGATCGGACGCGTAATTCAGCACACGCCGAACAGGAGTATCCGCCCTGCCCATCATCCGTTCCATACCATAAACGGCACCGAGAAAATGGCTCTTGTTGATACCTTCGACCCCGCCGGTCCCGACAAAGATATTCTTGTTATAATTTGCCATCCCCACAACTTCGTGCGGAACAACCTGACCTATCGACAGTATCAAATCAAACTCGCCTTCAACAAGCAGTTTGTCAACCTGTGCAGGCCAGCTAAAGTCAACCTTACCCTCGCTCACTTCCTTGACAAACTCGCCCGGCACCTCACCAAGCGTAATAAGCCCATCACGCCAGTCATGCACACGAAAAATACTCTGATCAATATCGCCAAACATCCGCTCGATCTCTTCGCCGGTCATCGCAAAGTGCGTACCCAATGCTGGCAAAATATCGGTCATCTTCTCGCCATAGTACTGCCATGCAAAACGAGTCAACTCACCTGCGCGAGAATAATAGCGAGTAATATCGGGAGGTATCGCAAGCACTTTGTGCTTTGCGCCGATTTTCTCCAGCGCCTCATAAAGACCAGCCTTTAGATCTTCAGCAGATAGATTTTCGTTTTCACCGCCGCGGCTATAATATAACATCTCACATCCCGTAATTCGTAATTGTTTCTTTATATTCCGCCGAAGGCACTTACCCCGCCGTCAACTGGAACGACAACACCTGTAACAAATTTTGCCGCATCGCTCAAAAGCCACAATATCGTCCCAATAAGCTCTTCCGGCTTGCCATACCTGTCCATTGGCGTATGATCAATAATAAGTTTGCCGCGAGGAGTCGGTTCGCCGGTCTTTTCATCGGTCAATAAGAAACGGTTCTGATCGGTCAGGAAGAACCCCGGAGCGATGGCATTAACCCGAATCTCCTTCGAGTAGTTCTGGCACATATGCACCGCAAGCCACTGCGTAAAATTGCTTATCGCAGCCTTGGCAGCCGAATAAGCAGCGATCTTCGTAAGCGGCTTAAAAGCGTTCATGCTTGAAATATTCAGAATACACCCCTTGCCGCTTTCAACCATATCAGTTGCGAATACCTGCGTAGGAAGCAGCGCGCCGATAAAGTTAAGGTCAAAAACAAAACGTATAGCGTCAGCAGGCATATCGAAGAATGACATATCCGGCCCTGTCGTAGCTTCCTTCTTATTACCGCCGGCGCCATTGATCAGAACATCTGTAGAACCAAAAGCCGCATTAACTTTCGCCTTCGCAGCAATAAGGCTATCCTTGTCGAGAACGTTACACTCAGCAGCGATAGCCTCACCGCCGTCGGCTTTGATCTCGTCAACAACCTTTTGTGCCGCCGCCTTATGAAGATCAAGCACAGAAACCTTACCGCCCGCTTTAGCACAAGCCCTCGCCATCTCACCGCAAAGAACTCCGCCCGCGCCGGTGATTACAATACTCTTACCAGATATATCAAATAAATTACTCATGTCTATATTTCCCTTTCTATACAAAGAATTGTTTTACCATGATCATAGCCGTCTCAGCGGTGTCCTTGTTGAACAGCTCCATGATTTTTCTGTAATACACAGGTCCGCTTTTGTAGATGTAGAATGCGGCACTGACAAGTATGATTCCAATAGTAACGAGCATAGCTGTATTCCAAACGAATCTCTTTACGCCTCTCGGCATTTCGTCACCAAGATAACTCTTACTGTTATTGAGTGCGAAGAAACCGATATACGCGATTGGAAGCATTATCAAACACACTGCCGAAGTCGGTATCGCAATCCAGCTGCCTATTTTTGTCCAGATGATAACACCAAAGAATCCCGGAACCGGCGTAAGACAGGCGAGCTTATACTTCCATCCGCCTGCTTCTACTCCAAATATCTCACAAGCTGCAAAACCGGAAACCAGCATATGCAGCGTAATGCAATTCATTACCATACCAATAATACCGAGACCAAAAATCAAACGCGATATCACAGGAGGTATTCCCGCTGCGGTAAACATCGATGCGGCCTTCATCGGCGGAAGCCTGCCCGATTTCAGAATCTTTTCGTAATCTGTCAATTGATCGTTAGTTAAACCGCTAAGCTCTTGAGCAGATTCTTCCGTTGCACCGGAAGCTTTCAATTCTTTGTAAGTTTCCATTTTGGGTTGAAACTCTGCGATAGCTTTGGAGTCATAGATTGTACAGGCAGTCGCAACAACCATCAGTGATGTCGCAAGAATGTAAGGAATAAGCATACCTGTCACAAGGTCAAACTTTGCGAGACCTCTATGCTCTTTGCCCCAACCCCTTGCAAGATATGAATAACCAAACAAAAATGTCATATTGATACCAACAGCAGCGCTCAAAGCGGCTATCATAATATCGATACCCCTGGCATCTCCAAATGGTATATTCCACGTACCATCTGCAAAATTATACGGCAGGAAACCGCTGAACAACTCACCCCATGGAATTCTACCCTTAACAGCAACACAGGTAACAACAATAGCAAAGCAAACAATAACAAACCAAATCAATATTTTAACGATGCGTTCAAAGGTCTTAATACCTTTTCTACCGCTTCCATAGTTCCAGCTAACCACTGTTCCAAAGATAAGGAAAAGCACTCCCAATCCCAACATCCATGCAGTTGTGTTGTGCGTATCGGTAAATCCTTCTCCCACAGCGGCTGTAGGGCTCACAATAGCGTTGATAACATCCGCTGACATCCCTGCCGCTAACGCGTACTGTGGAAAATGCCAGATGACCGTTGCGAGAATAGCAGAAAACGCCCAAAGCCACGCCATCGTCGGGCTAAAATGTTTTTTCATTGCATAGAAAGGACGCTCTCTTACAGAAAGAGTCTGATGAGCAAGGGCCGAAAGCATAATAACACCCATCAGCATTGCCAAAGGCTGAACCCACAAAAGTTTATACCCAAGAAATGCGCCGGCAAAAAGCGAAGCAAACGCACTTCCCCCCCCAAGCGTCATAGCACTCTGCATCCACCCGGGACCAGATTTCGAAAGATACCACTTATACCGGGCAAGCACACCTTTACTTTCAAGCGATCTAAGCTCGGCTTGTTCCTTTGCAAGAACTTCCGGATCGCCCGGTGCAAACATCGGCATACCTTTAACTATCCCGGAACTATCCACTGCCTGTTCTTGATCTGCTGCCACGTTTTTTCCTCTAAACGAGTACCATCATATAAATAACTCACCACTGGAGTTATTCACCCATTCTAATGATAACAGCCTTATTATATAGTTGCAAGCACAAACCAACTTGGTAGATTTTATATACATCCCAGCCAAAATAGCCCCAATGCCCTCCCCAACACCGATGAAATCGGGGAACTAACAACTAACCTGACAGTTGCGTCTCATAAAGCCCCCGATAAAGATCGCAATCTTTAAGCAACTCCTCATGCTTACCGGACGCAACTATTCGCCCGTCCTCCATAACAACAATACGGTCCGCATGTATAACCGTGCTGAACCGGTGAGCGATCACAAAACAAGTTCGGTCACGCACCAGGTCAGACAATGCATCATGGATAAGCGATTCGCTGTGGGCAT
>VRUF01000007.1:5823-9940 GCA_019456245.1 Planctomycetota bacterium
CATCAACCTGACTCATCGCCTCGTCGAATATCAATATCGCAGGATCCTTCAATATCGCACGTGCAATAACGATCCGCTGCAACTGACCGCCGCTGAAACCGGCACTGTTCTCGCCTATAAACGTATCATAACCATCCGGCAAAGGATCGATAAACTCATGACAAAAAGAACGTTTCGCAGCTTTGATTATATCATCCATACTAGCACCAGGCCGACCATAGCTGATATTCGCTGCTATAGTATCGTTAAAAGTTACAACATTCTGCGTCACCATTCCGATCTGACCGCGAAGACTCTTCAAACTGCGATCACGAGTATCACAACCATCAATAAGAATGCGCCCGCTGTCAACTTCATAAAAACGAGGGATCAGATTAATAAGCGTTGTCTTTCCCGAACCGTTAGGCCCGACAACAGCAACCGTCTCACCGGCATTAACACTAAGACTGACATTTCGAAGCACAGCATTTTCACTACCCGGATAGGTAAAAGAAATATCGCAAAATTCGATTCTTTCCTTAAGATCGCCAAGTTCACCGGCATCAGGCTTCATATTCTCTGCCGGATAATCGACTACTTCATAAACTCTCTCCGCCGCGGCATTGGCTGACTGGATCTTGTTCCAGACATCGCTTACTTTACGAATAGACTCTGCCGTCGTACCAAGCAGAACAAGCAATGTAAAGAATGCACTCGGATCCATGGTCTTGGACTCGCCCATAACCCAGTGAACACCTACAAGAAGAGCTGCAGAACCGGCCACCATGCCAAGAACTTCCATGATCGGTCCCGTCGCTGCCTGAATTTTCGCCGCACGAAGTACCTGACGTAAAAAACGCAGGTTGATACTTCGATAAGCTTCGCTCTCATGCTCCTGCCGGTTATAAACCTTAACTACACGCAAAGCATTGATAACCCCCTGAACCTTACCAAGCATCAACGCACTGCTAACAAGAGAGCGCTTCGTAGCCTTCTTGATCCGCTTGCCCAAAAGACCAAGAAGAAAAATTGTAACAGGTGCCATACTCAGGAATATAAGAGTCAGCTTAGCACTTAACATCATTGCGATGGAAAGGGTACCTATCGCCTTCAAAGGCTCACGAAGGGTCTTGCCGAGAAGAACCTTAACACCTTTACCCAAACCGGCAACATCACCGATAAGCCTGCTCGTTGTATCGCTTGTACCTTCACTTGAGAAAAATCCGACCGGCATATCAAGAACATGGGCGAATGTATCTTCACGAAGATGCACGATAGATGTCTGAACCACTTTCTCCGCAAGATAGCTTTGCACAAACCGAGCCCCGCAACGACCGATCGTCACCACGCCCATAAGTATGATAATAAAGATAACCCCGGTTTTCTTGTTCTCACGTTCCTGGTCACGAGGCATAAAACGGATAGATTTTTGCGCAAAATTGACTAGCCCTAATTTCACGCCATAAAAAGAAGGGGGATCATCAGGCGATGTATCAAGCTGGACATTCCGGACATCTGAGTACTCACCCATAGAATCCGAACGCTTATATCTCAACGCAAGAGTCTCAGCTTTCGTCATGGCAAGAGTTTCGAGAAGTTTCCCTGCTGCAGCAACTCCCTCATCAGGATTTAAACCTCCAACCCAAATGATACGGTCGCCAACCATAAGACCCGCTTTTTCGGCAAGCGATTTTTCCTTAACCTCGTCTATCTGCAAATAATGCCTGACATCCATATCCTCATTAAAATCGATAGTATCCGGCACATAAAAGTCAACTCCGAAACGAACATCGCAAGTCTGCCTGTCGATCCAACCGTGAAGCCCCTCCTCGCCCATCATCACCTTAAGAAGAGGCAGAATCGTCGCAAAACTAAGTGAAAAAAGGATCGCGATCACAAAAGATGTCAAAACGATCGCAATAAGCCTCGGCCACTGAGGCCAGACATAATCAAACACACGCCAGAATACCATTCGCTCTTTTTTCATACAAAAAATCCCTGTCACATACCAAAGTTAAGCCCGCAAATCTAACACAATAATCACTGATAATCAAGCTGGAAAAACTGCGGCATTCAGGAGTGCTTCACACTTCTTAACTTCTCGCTATTAATAAATATCGCATTTGCCCAGAACAGAATCCCGTTTGGGCCGTATTTAGGACCATAAAAGTCGTATAACTCAAAGCCATATTCCCGCAGAAGCAGATCGATCTGGCCAAAAACAGCCCCTTCTTCATACATCGGGTTAAAGCAAACTTCCGTATAGACCATCGCAACGGACCCGCTCAGCGTCCGCGATGCCCCCTTCAATGCCTTAAGTTCGTTACCCTGAATATCAAATTTCAGTATCTCGATCGACGGTTTGCCGTTTTCTTCGGCCCAATCATCAATTGTAACAACCTGCACTTTTTCGACCGTCTCCACCACGGACCCTTCCGGATCAACATCATGCAAATGCTTCGAAGGCTTCAACAGAGAAACATTCCCCCGTGAAGAAGTTATATTCAACTCAAACGAACCCCTGCTATCGGACAATGCCAGAAACTGCGGGCAAAACCTCGGATCGGACTTCGCGTATTCTTTCAAATCATTTAAATACGCAGGGTTAGGTTCAAAAGCATAAACTTTGGCATCGGGAAACCACCGCAAAAATCGCCGCGATATCCTCCCATTGCTCGCACCTGCATCAATAATACCATTGACCTTAAGGCCCTTAAGCAGCTTGGGCATCAAAGAAAAAGGCTCTTTCACAGATACAAGATTTCGCCCCTTAGCAAAAAACTTCTGCTTAATAAAAACACTAAACCTGTTTGACATATCACACCCGTAATAACTTATTCTCAACCAACTGTTGTTTTTGTTTTTCCGCCGGAAAAACTTACTCCTTGATCAAGTCTCCCAGATGCTCGCCCAGAACACTCAGATCGAATCGCTTAACCCACTCTCGGCCGGCATCTCCCATCTGACATCGCAAATCTTTATTCTCAATAAGTTCTGACAACTTCTCGATCCATTGGGAAGAACTATCCGCCAAAAAACCCCTCACGCCATCTTTCGCGAATTCGCGATTCACTCCGACACCGCTGGCCACTACCGGCAAACCAGCCGCCGCATACTGCAATATCTTAAAACCGCACTTACCACGCGTAAACTCATTGTCCGGCAAAGGTGCAAGCCCTATATCGCTTTCGCAAAGACATTGTTCCTGCCGCTCAAGCGACCACTCAACCTTCTCCACTTCCATATTCTCCATCTCGAAAAAAGAATCGCATATTATGCGCAGCACAACATTATCAAAACGCCTGCCAACCTCCTCCAATGCCTCTCTGGCCCACTCCAGGTACATCAAAGTACTCCTGCTGCCGATCCAGACAAGTCGAACCTTACCGTCATCGCCCCGCCCCGACTCAACTTCATAATCACCCACATCCAATCCCGTAGGTAATACATGAATATTATCCGTATATTTGGCCGCATGTTCTCCAAGATAGTCATTACCCGCGATCACAACATCGGAAAGTTTCGCGGTCCGCGCAAAATCTCGCCCACGCTTACCGCCAACACGCCCGGGACGCTTATCGTCATACATGATCGCATCGTCAAAATCATAGATCACTTTCCTGGCATAATATGCAAAAACTTTTGCGTCAACAGGATTAAATCGTTTCTTATGAACAAACACCGCGTCATAATCTCCGCAGTTCTTAAAAATACCAAAACGCGATAACTGATTCGAAGGCAGTTTCACGACATCGACCAAAACTCCCTTCTCACGAAGCCCATCGATATAAACACCTATACGCTGACGAAAACTCGCACGATTCGGATTATTTGAAATAACCAGAACACGCTTGCCAAGGCATTCTTTTATCAATTCGACAAACCGTTGACCTGTCACGCTGATATCGGATTGGCATGCATGTTTAATCCCTGCATCTCCCATCCTCCGACGAAGCTGCTTATCCTCGACCAGCTGAGATATCCTCTCGATCCATTCCTGTTTAGAATCCACCAGAAAACCAGTCTGACCCTCAACCACATGCATCTGGTTGGTCCCCACAGGCGAAGCAACTACCGGAAGACCCGACGCCGAATACTCCAGCACCTTAAAACTGCATTTGCCCCTGGTAAACGGATT
>VRUF01000007.1:9950-31177 GCA_019456245.1 Planctomycetota bacterium
TGTAGCTCTTGACCACTGGCGTTTTTCTACGGGCATATTATCGAAATCGAGAAAATTATCGCCTATGATCCGCAGGACCACGTTTTTGTATTTTTTGCTGATCTCTTCGAAAACATCGAAAATTTCTTCCAGGTAACTCAAGGTACTCTTGCTTCCGATCCAGACAAGCCGCACCATCCCATCGTCCTGCCCCCCGCTGACTTTTCCATAATCGCTCACATCCAGCCCAAGAGGCAAAATTTTAACATTATCATTGATCGACCCGGCAAAATCGGCAAGGTAAGAACTGCCCACTATCACCATATCCGAAAGACCGACACTTCGCCTGAAACGATAGAAATGAGACCCACTGAAACGATCAGGACGCTTGTGACTGAACATAATCGCATCGTCATAATTAAAAATAACCCTGCGGGCGTATTTACCAAGCCAAAAGGCGTCAACCGGATTAAGACCCTTCTTATGAAGAAAAACACCATCAAATTCCCCCGACCGCCTAAAAAGACAATACCGCGCAACAAGACCTTCGGGCAAAGTGGCAATTTCACACTCTATACCATTACACCGCAGCAAATCAACATAAACCCCAACACGCTGACGAAAACTCGCACGTTCAGGATTATTTGTTATAATAAGTAAACGCATATCTCTCTGACATCAAAAATAAAACGTTAGCTATCGATCACGTTTAAAAACTATTTCTATTCCATGGCAAGGCAGCATATAACAAAGGTTTTCTTCGTAGTATTCCTGCAGCCGCGGATGCATATTGAAAAACCGGCCAAGCAACTTTTTAATAGGATTCAAAACCTTAAATGACGACCGAAATTTCAGACGCTGCGACAAAACCCTTATCCTCAGGTCAGTGTAAAAATGAGGAACTTTCCGATTTAGCTGATACTTGGCATCAACAAAATAATAGAAAGTGTAAAGACCAAAAAATCGGATATGCGTAAAGTCTGAATAGTAATGGGGATTTGAAAAATGAGGCACAAAAATATGTGCCCGGCCATCATTCTTCAAAACCCTGACAATCTCTTTCATCACCTTCTCAAAATTCTTCACATGTTCTAAAACACTCCTGCAATGAATCTCATCAACAGAACTGTCCGGCAGAAATGACAAACCATCTTCCAGATCAGCCAATATATCCACGCCGGGCAAATCAACCTGATCAATACCGATCCGCCCCGCTTTTTTCTTCTGCCCACATCCCAATTCAACAATGACAGGCTCACCGCTTCTAATTATTTTCTCTAAGTCAATTCTAATTATAGGCTCCATATAAACCTCGTAAAAAGTAAATTTCTAATTTGCCCGCCCTGACAGGTTAGTTAGTGTAAAAGTTTCTCCTTAAATCCGCAAGACATATTTTATTATGAAGCATTAAATATGTCCCTTATGGATTATCATTTACCCAAAGTCTCACATTTCCGGCCTGAAAAAGTGAACTTTTTATCTATGATTCTTTCCGCTCTACTCTTTGTATAAATAAAAACAAGCTTGATCCCCCTCATTGATTTTGTTTAGCCTTTTGGTTTCTTCTTCAAAGTTTCTCATCTCTTCATCGGAAAAAACAATTTCGTCATTATTCATTTTATCGTTTCGACCATCAATCGATTTTGATCTATGAGCGTATTGTTCGCTTTTCCAGAATTGGTTCGACTTTGAATCAGAAATAATGTCGGTAATTCGAAAACCGCTTTTATTGGCCAATATCTCCATGCTCTTTTTGGAATGCAAAAAGAAATGACGTGGAGCATCGAGTTGAAACCAATTAGTTTTATATTTTTCCCACGCAAAAGAAGAAACCGTAGGAATTCTAATTACTACAAAGCTGTCAGGTTTTAAAACTGAATATAATTTCTGAAGCACTGGCAAAGGATTGGGCATGTGTTCAAAAGAATGATGCAATATTATAAAATCATACTCACCATCGATTCCCTCCATATCTTTTTTGAGAATTTCAACTCCGCATTTATAAAATATGTCATTTTTGATGAAGGGATCAATTCCATGAAGATTTGAAAAACCTTTTCTCCGCAACTTCAACAGGAGCCGCCCAACTCCGCACCCAACATCTAAAATATTACTGCCAGGCTTGAGTTTGGTTTTTTTTGTCCATTCCGGCAAAGAAGTGGGGCCAAACAGTAGAAAAAACAAAAAACCTGAAACACTCTTTTCGCTTAGCGTATATGCTAATCTTTGACGCCGAATAAAGGATACTGCGAAAAAAAATATTGGTAACTTAGGCTTGACAAAGGAAACATATCCTGAAGGATAATATTTTGACAAATTATCCGGAAAATCATTGATTTGTAAGCAACCACAATTCGAGCATTCAAAATATTCAAATGGATCCCTACTGTCAAACATCATTTCATGGGCGATGTACACCTCATTCGAATTTGAGTTGCTGCATATTCTACATTTATTCATTAATAAAATCCTACTTCAATAATTTCTGATCCCTCATTAAGCAATTTTACCCCCTGACTCAGCTATATCTATAAGTCAGAAATATTCCGCTTTTCTAATACAATATAACAAGTGATGCCACTATACAAGTGTTTTATATTCGCCATTAAATTATCTATAGATTTCAAAGTCTTCCTCAAAAAACTTCTTGATAAACACCAAAAACCATTATAATCTGAACGTATATGAAGCTATCCATCATTATAGTGAGCTGGAACGTAAAGGATGACCTGCTGGCATGTCTAGCATCTTTGAGGGAAAATCCTCTGTCCCAACCATTCGAACTGATCGTTATCGACAATGACAGTCCCGACGAAACCGTAGAACTCGTCAAGCAAAACTACCCTGAAGTGAACCTTATTGAAAATCCCAATAATCGCGGTTTTGCAAAAGCAAATAATCAGGGCATAGAACTTGCTACCGGCCAATACGTATTGCTGCTCAATCCAGATACGATTGTCCATCCAGACTCACTGGATATTTTAGTTAATTTCATGGACGACAATCCGGATGTCGGAGCGTGCGGACCCAAACTACTAAATGAAGATGGTTCTGCCCAGGCTTCGGTCAGGCGGTTCCCCACTTTCAGATCAGTTTTGTACAGCCATACTGTTTGCAGATTACTTGGTCTTTTCAGAACTCAATACCGAAAATGGATGATGAAGGATTTTAAATACGACCGGCAAACCGATGTCGATCAAATAATGGGTGCAGCAATGATGTGCAGACATTCTATAATTGATCAAGCAGGCGGGATGGATGAAAACTTTTTTATGTATTTCGAAGAAATCGACCTGTGTTACAAAATCAAACAAGCCGGCTGGCGTATTGTTTTCTACCCTGAAGCGGTCATTTCACATCTCGGAGGGCAATCGTCCAAACAAGTTCCCCTAAAAAGAATTATGCTGTTTAAAAGTATGATAGCTTATTTTAGAATACATCGGGGCAAGCTTGCTGTTGAGTTATTTGTCGTGGTATTCAAATTCGCTCTGATACTACGCAATATTTGTCATTTAGTAATTGGACTGTTTACTTTTGTTACTGCTTTTGTGATGTCTAACAAAAAGAGGCAGAAAAAAGCAAAAGAACATATCTGTCTACATGCACTTCTGCTTACAAAATACCTTTGGCTTGTAATAACAATGTAATACTCCTTAGGGTAATTAACACCACGGAGCCGAATATTTTCCATTGGCAATAACATCAAGCGTGTACTTCGCTATTTTCTCCCCGCTAAACTCCGCATGAACACGCTCCATCCCAGAATTAGCGATTTTCAGCCGCTCATCTTCATGCTTAAGATACCACCCTGCCAACTCAAAGAATTCTTCCGCCGTATCAAAATATTTCAAATGCACGCCATCGGCAAACAGAAGGTCAGAACCGGGAACACGCTTGGCAAGAACAAATGTACCGCACGCCAGATAATGTGTCAAACGATCCGAATGATAGAACTTAACATCGTTAATTGCATTTATACTTAACGCGATCTTTGCTCCGCTGATCGCATACTGATAATCGATCCCCCCTATCCTCGGACAATCAAGGCAACCGTAAAAAGTGCTGTTTTTCATTTCAGACACTCTACGTATTATCTCATATCTTGACGGTTCGATCGGATACTTTTTGCTGTCCTGCCTTGTTTTTCCAGTGAACAGTATATCCGTTTTCCACTCATCTGAAACATCGTAACGATACTCATAATCAGGGTCGCATAGATTCGGCATAAACACGCTGTGAACACCTGCCTGTCTATACATATCAAGCCATTCGCCGTCATTTGTCGCTAGCATTAGATCAAGTTTCGACCCCATCTCAATCCGTTCTTTTCGCAAGTCAGGCCATGCGTCTCCGTCAAAGCCATACAAAAATGCGTCAGGCACAGCCTCCCGGATTAACGCTATAGTTTCAACATCGATAAAATTTGCGAATGAGATGAAAACAATATCAGGCTGATAATATTTAAGCTGCTTAACCATAAGCTCATCCACCAGGTATTTGACCCACTTGCGGCTAAGAACTTTGCTCTTAACAGGGGCTACCTTCCAAAAGGCCCCCCCATAATCGAAACGATGAACATCATGCCCAAGCCGTACAAAACCTTTAACTTGCTTACGTATCCCATTAAACAGGAACTTATCGGTAAATTGCTTAGTATCTTCAACAATAAAAATGCGTTTACATCGCGCCATCAAAAACTTTCTATACTGATCACAATTAAAAATACTCGTTTTGTTCGCGGTAACTTCTTTGTTAACAAATAGTTACAATTTCACTCGCGGCCACTTACTACCCTTAAGGGTATAATCCACACTAAAATATCGCCGTCCAGCTAATAAAACCGTCGGAAATGACAAGCCGGATCAATTGGAAAGCCAGAGTATAGAACCATATCTAGGCCGTATCAAGTAAATTCAGCTATTCGACAACGCAAAATATAACAAAAAAACAGCTATTCCATTCGAATAATCCTTGCAATCCGCCTCCAACATCATTAGATTACGCCTTGGAATTGCTGAAAATCACCTCGGCAAATGCCAGGGCCTGTAGCTCAGTTGGTTAGAGCAGTGGACTCATAATCCATTTGTCCCAGGTTCGAGTCCTGGTGGGCCCAATCGATAAGTCGTTGTAAAAACAAAGTTTACAGCGGCTTATTTTTTTGCCTTGGCATGTTTGTTATGGTATGTCCTTTTTGAGCTAAACAATGCGGGTACGGGGAATCGAACCCCGGTATCTAGCTTGGGAAGCTAGTGTTCTACCATTGGACTACACCCGCGGAAAGTACCTCTAAGTCCTTTAGAGATAGATATATACACCAAAAACAAGCCCCTGTCAACAAAGAAAACGAGGTGCTAAATGTATTTTCGCTACTTTGCCATTTCGGACAATCCTTGTAAATGTGAGCTGTATAACCTCTCACCAAGTGTCCGCCATCTGTTCAGCACCTCAGGTCGAGAAAATTTTCAAGGAAGCGAATGTCCCTTCCGAGCATTTCTTTTGGAAAAATGCTTCTACAGTCGAAAAACTGTAAATTCACCCAAAAAAACGCAGAAAAAAGTTGCTTAATCAGCACAATACCGTAAAATACCCCGTCCACGGTGGATGTAGCTCAGTCGGCTAGAGCACCAGGTTGTGATCCTGGGGGTCGGGGGTTCAAGTCCCCTCATCCACCCGTTTTTTGCTCCCCCCCTTCAAAATTTAGAAGGCCTTTTACGATCTACCCATCTCAAACAACGTCCTCAACTTCTGCTGGCGGAGCCTGCTTTTCCCATTTCAGCAGCTGCGCAAACACATCGAAGTAATCTTTTTCAGCATTTGTAGTATCAAGGTCTATCTCCCCCTCATGACGCAAAATGCTGTTAACCTGTTTACATTTGCTGCAGCGAACCTTTTTGCCCTCATATTCATCTGAAACACGAAAAGACGTCTTACATTTTGTGCAGCGGAAATTAATCACAATACCAACCCTGCCTTTCAGATTGTTGTGCTACCCTAATTTACCAGGCACTTTCAAACGCTTCACTCTGCATATATCACAACGCCGCCAAAATCTTTTTTATTGCAAAATCAAAATTTCCCACAAAATCTTCCGCCGTTATTACCTAAACTCCCATACATAAGTACCCCCAGAACAACAAAAGTTACATAAACTTTCAACTTTTTTCAAAAATCGCCCTTTTCGCCTAAATTTTCACGAAATAATCGTCCCGCCCGCTACTACACAATCATCCCCGTCATACAAAACCAGCTTCTGCCCTGCCGCCGGCGCAAACACCCCCTCATCGAACCGCACACACAAACACTCCCCACCATACTCTGCAACCCGGCACCCCTTAGGCTCACCGCCGGACCGAATCTTGCCGAACAACTCCACATCCCCCTTCAATTCTTTTTCGATCAAAACATTCAGCTCCACCGCCCGAACACTTTCCGCAAACACATCCCCCCTCTTGCCAAGCGTAACAGTATTCCTCATCGGATCGATCTTAGAAACATAAAGCGGCTCCGTCGAAGCATAGCCAAGCCCCCGCCGCTGTCCGATCGTATAATTAGAAACTCCCTTATGCTCTCCGATAACATTCCCCTCGATATCCAGCAATTCCCCAGCCATCTCCGCCTGACCATCTCCAAGTGCCCCCCGATAATCCCCTTCACCCGCAAAACACAACTCCATACTCTCTGCTTTTTCAGCAACGCTAAGTCCGAGCTCCCCGGCGATTTCGCGTATCTGATTCTTCGAATAATTGCTCAAAGGCAAAACAAGCTTACTCAACCGCCTCGCAGGTATCCCATACAAAAAATAGCTCTGATCTTTTTCCCTATCGTCTCCCCGCCCAAGCCGCCAACCATTTTCACCCTCATACACCTTCGCATAATGCCCTGTTGCAACACACTCGATGCCAAATTCTTTCTCGATAAGATCCCACAACAGAGAAAACTTCAGCAGACTATTACAGTCAACACACGGGTTCGGCGTCTGTCCCATAGCATAAGATTTGCGAAACGGCTCGATAATAAGCTCCTCGAACGCATCGCAAACATCAACAAAATAATGTTTCAATCCAAGCTCGTGACAAACAAATGCAGCATCCGCGCCGCAGCACCCCCGTGCGCCAACATCGCATTGAGGCACCGGCACCTTCATAGTGATCCCAAGTACATCCCAGCCGGCTTGTTTCAATAGATGTGCACTGACACTGCTGTCGACGCCCCCGCTCATAAGCATCGCAATACGCTTTTGTCCCGCTTTTTCAGCCACCCACGGCTCAAAGCTGGGCTCCATCAATTTAATTTTATGATCCATATCGCTCATGACGAAAGCAGTTTCGCCGCTTCTTTGGCAAAATACGTAATAATTATCTTGGCGCCTGCCCGCTTAAACCCGCAAAGAATCTCCATCATCGTCTCGTCACCATCCAGCACACCCGCCGCTGCCGCTGCCTTGACCATCATATACTCACCGCTGACATTATAAACCGCGATCGGGCAGTCAAACTTTTCTTTCGCCCGCCGAACAATATCCATATACGCAAGAGCTGGCTTGACCATAACGATATCAGCTCCCTCCTCAACATCCAGCTCGATCTCACGCAACGCCTCATCGGCGTTCGCCGGATCCATCTGATAACTCCTGCGATCCCCAAACTGCGGTGAAGAATCGGCAATGTCCCGAAACGGACCATAAAATGCAGAAGCATACTTCGCAGAATACGCCATGATCGCCACATCGGAAAACCCACCGCCATCAAGGGCCTTGCGAATATACCCAACACGCCCATCCATCATATCGGATGGACAAACAACATCCGCCCCAGCCTTGGCATGAGAGAGAGCAACCTTGGCAAGCATCTCGCAACTGGAATCGTTATCGACCTTGCCCCCCTTAACCAATCCGCAGTGACCGCTCTCGGTATACCCGCAAAGACAAACATCCGTCATCACGACCATCTCGCCGGCTGCCTTCTTTATCTGTCGAATCGCCTCCTGCACCGCACCATTATCCGACCACGCTTCCGAGCCGGTTTCATCTTTCTTTTCAGCAACACCAAAAAGCAGCACAGCGCCGATCCCAAGTGCGGCAATTTCTTTCACCTCACCGGCGATCATATCCGGCGAAAAATGAAAACACCCATCCATAGAAACAATCGGTTTTTTTACACCTTCACCGGGACAAACAAAAAGCGGGTAAACAAGATCGTCCACGCTAACTGCATTCTCACGAACAAGCCGCCTCATACCACAACTACCACGCAAACGCCGCATCCGAATATCAGGAAATCCCATAGAAATATCCTTTAAAAACAATTTTGTAAAATTTACGCAGAAATACTAACACATGAACACAAAAAAGTCCAGATTCTTCTAGAGTGCATATAATCGCTAATAGTTCAATTTTTATCACATCTACAAAAAATACCGCAATGCAAGCCAATAAACTCACATTGCGGCACAATATTCAAACGATAAGACTTACTATTCTAATCCCATAAATAATGCCACTTATACTCCAGATCAATGCTTTTCCCTGCCTCTAAGCTGAATTTCCATTCCACCTGCCCCAGTGAATTATGATGATACCACCACCACGGCCACGAATACCAGTTCCACCACACAGGAAGATCACCCGACAGAAAATCACCTGATCCATAAACATCTATCTGCTCGATTTCACCGTCATTGCTCGCGCTGTCGATCTTGCCCATAGTCATACGAACTACTTCGACCTCGATTGTTTTGTCCAAAAAGTTCGTAAGGCCGACACTCCCTTCCATATCAATCCGGTCAAGCGAATGCCCCTTCCAATTCGTAACATTATC
This sequence comes from Planctomycetota bacterium, assembly GCA_019456245.1. Classification (GTDB taxonomy): domain Bacteria; phylum Planctomycetota; class Phycisphaerae; order Sedimentisphaerales; family Anaerohalosphaeraceae; genus VRUF01. The sequence continues at coordinate 18,746 of VRUF01000007.1, forward strand.
AGTACGCTTAACCTCAACATCCTTCTTTTTCACTTTCACATCTATAGCAAGTGTAAGTTCGATATCGCTGGTCCCGCCCACTGCCGTATACCTCGTCATCGCCTGCGCAAGTATTTGCCCATCGCGAAAGATCATCGCAGGTGCCGTCGTCAAAGGATACTCGCTTGTATTTTTCACACGGATAACATGCTTGACTTTCGAAGCATTCAATATCTTTGCCAATTCCATTTGACGGTTGCTGTTATAGTGTCTGCGCACATCCAATGGCGGAGCAAAAGGTATTTTGAGCTTATACAGGTCGCTGTAGCTAACCTTAAACTCCGTAACCGGAACAACCATACGCTCGCCCTTCTTCAAAGAAACATTCTCAAGCGTAAAAATATACAGGTCTTCATTCTTCGTACTCCCTGATATCGAAGGACCAAGGTCCATTGTTTCATAATCATTGCCGGCTGGCTCACGGTTACTCCTTCTTGGCCGCTCAGAATACATCACGCTCTGACTCATTATAGAATTATCAAATCCGTAAGCGGTCCGACTATTTGACTGAAAATGCCTTCCCAATTGAGCAACTGTCTGCTGTAGCGAGATCGGATCGACCGTTCCTTTAAAAGCAAAACTCGGAACACCGATCACAAGGTGCGTCTTTACGCCTTCCAGATCGATCATCTCATTAACCAGCGTAGCCTGCAGCTTAAAAATCGCATTCCCTTCCCCGTCTATATCGATCCTGTAACTGGGGATCCACCTGATACCTCTCTGCAAATAAACCATCCCAACATTCAGATTCTCCGGCAGTTTCTTTCCCTCAGCCTCAAACTTCAATGTCATCACATTTCTGAATTCCTCCTTCTCAAAGCTGGAAACAGGCTCATCCAGAAAAGTAATATCTGTGATTTTATTTATCTGCACAGCCTTTGTACTGCCCGCAAGTTTCAGCATAACGATATTGCTCGTCACTGTAAGTTGTTCGTTGGAACCGGGCGGGTTCGATCGCTCAAATTCCTCACGCGTCTGTTTCAAAACCTCAATGATCGTCGCATCGTACCTTTCGCCGTGTTCCCTTATCTGCACCCGCTTACCGACATTCGCCTCAACAAGTTCCGGTATCGACATCGCCGTCTTTTTTATCCCAACTACCTTTTTGCTGGCGACCACACTTTTAAGCTTTGCCCTCTTATCTCCAGAGTAAGCCCAAAAAGTTCCGATCACAGGCCTCGGCAGATAGTCAAGCGAAACCTCCCCATTGCTATTCGCTTCCATCATGCCTTCATGAAGAACAAACGCATGCCCATCCTTAAAAACTGTAACTTCCTCAACAGGCATCTGCGAAAATACACCGTCACCACCAAAAGATACCCCGCTAAAAACCGCTAATAACACAAACAACACACCTATCTTTCTCATAACTGTACTCCTTAAAAAAGTTAATCTTAACATACATCAGCTTACGTCAATTGCCCCACAAAACACAAGTAAATGGCACGTAAAATATCCTTTACAGGAATTTACAAATTATTTACAAAAGCAACGCCCCTTCTTAGCCTATAATGGTATAATACTCACCAAAGCGGATTTGCTATTTTCACCGGGAAATGAGGTTTTAAATGAACGACAGGATTTCAATACTGGTAGTTGAGGACGAACCAAAGATAAGGATCGGATTAATAGATTTCCTCGAATTTCACGACTTCACGGTCACCGAAGCAACCGACGGCCTTCAGGCAGAACGCACCGTCGCCGAAAACTCTTTCGACCTCATCCTCCTCGACCTCATGCTCCCAAAGATAAGCGGCGAACAACTTTGCAGACAATGGCGGCAATCAGGCCTCAACACCCCGATCATAATGCTAACCGCCAAAGGCCTCGAAAAAGAAAAGATCACCGGCTTAAATCTCGGAGCAGACGACTACATAACAAAACCATTCTCGCTCGAAGAACTACTCGCCCGCATAAATGCCATCCTGAGAAGAACCGACCCCGCAAAATCCGTCGGACAAAAATTCGCCTTCGGACCCATCAAAGTAGACATCGCATCGCTAAAGGTAACGATAAACGACAAACATATCCCGATCAGCAAACACCAGGGACAACTCATCCAGTTCTTCGCCGCAAACCCGTCAAGGGTAATCTCACGCGACGAACTCTACGAAAAGGTCTGGGGCGAGCAAATGGATGGTATCGAAACAAGAACCGTAGACATGCACATTGCAAAACTAAGAAGCACAATAGAGCAAAACCCTGCCGAACCGACAATAATAAAAACCGTAAGAGGAGCCGGATACATCTACGAAACCGACTGATTACTATGTACAGAAAACTATTTATAATATCAACGATCATTTTCCTCGCCCTGCTGGCTTTCTCCATACTAGGCTTCCACTCCATCAGCCTCCACACCGAAGGCCTCGCCGGAAAAAGAATCGCAGAATTCGCCGACGTCGCAGAGCAAGTAAGATTCGACGTAAAGCACAAGCTCGACAAATTCATCCAGACCGAACAAAAACGCCCATACACCGATTACCAGTACATCTATACACCAGACGCATACAACAATGAAGGTAATCTCCAGCTACGCTCGCCGCTCGCCGCTAAAATGACACACGGAATGGCATACGGCCACTTCCAGATCCAGCCAAACGGAAACATTATCTCACCATTCTACATCGCAGGACAGGCCGACCAGCTCGACGATGAAAAAAAAACATACATATCGAACATCAAAGACAATGTACTGGCATCCCTGGGCAAACGCGGCGAAGGCCCCAAACATTTTGAAACACAAAAAATCTCTCTGAACCGGGCAAAGGCCCTCAATGAGCAAATTATCGCCAAAAGCTACGGCAGATTGACCAAAGCAAAAACCATCCAAAAGAAACAAGCTCTCTCCAAAGGCTATAAATCCTCTCAGGCACGTAGAAACTACAACGTCCAATCCTGGGACGAAGAAACACAGAAACCGCAAATACTCAACCGGTCCCGCGGAAATGTCGCCGCAAACATTTACGGCAATGAAACCCCAACCCAACAAACCCAAATCCTTCAAGAGGCACCGATTGATGCTCTCCGACCACAAAACGGCAACAACATATCCTCCGAACCTATGAACGACCGCCAACGCACCGGATACGCCCGGCAGGAATCTTTGCAATCATCTGCGGAAAAAGAATTCTTAGATTTTGACGAAACAATTAAAGATGAACAGACACGTCCCCAAAACGACATGGTTCAGATCAGGATAGAACCCTTCGTCCCCATCGTCGTCTCCAAAGGGGCAAAACCGGATTCCTACTTCGGCGGTCAGGTCTTCCTCCTTAGGCACATCCAGATAGAGGACCGGCATTTCCTGCAGGGCTTCAAGCTAAACGAACTCGAACTCCTCCAACTCGTAAAGGAGTCCGCACACAGCCTAAAACGTACAGGAATGGAATTTCAGCTAAGCAAGACCGAGTCAGAAAATGCAGCACACGCAGCAATACTCGATTTCGGTTTCGGTCAGATCATACTAAATCTCTTTGAACGAGACCCGCAATGGATCGCAGGACAGACAGCCCAGCTTAAGAACTGGTACTTTGCAATAGTAACAATTGTACTGGTAGCGACACTTCTGGCAATGGCAAGCCTCTGGCAAAGCCTGCATGCACAGGTCTGTCTGGCAAGAAAAAAAGACGACTTCATCTCCGCAGTCTCACACGAACTAAGAACACCGCTCACTACGATCCGAATGTACACCGAAATGCTGGAGAAAAAATGGATCACTACTGAAACAAAACGCAACGAATACTATGCGACAATGCGCCAGGAAAGCGAAAGGCTTTCAAGGCTCATCGAAAATGTCCTCGACTTTTCAAGAATCCAAAGGGGCCGAAAAACATACAACTTCACACTAGGCGACATCAACACCACTATCGAAGAGGTCGTAAACACTATGGCACCCTGCGCCGCCCAACAGGATTTTACACTTCAAAAGGATTTCGACCCATCGCTGACCGCAGTCACTTTCGACAGCGACGCAATAATGCAGATCGTCATCAATCTCATTGACAACGCAATAAAGTACGCCTCAAACGCCGCCGACAGAAACATCATTGTACGAACACGCGGCAAAAACAATTTCGTAACAATAGAAGTCGAGGACCACGGCCCGGGCATACCGCACCTTCAGCGGAAAAAAATATTCGACGAGTTCTACAGGATTGGCGAAGAATCAAAAAGGGAAACTACAGGAACAGGACTCGGACTCGCACTCGTAAAGAAGTTCGCACAGGCACACGACGGATTAGTAGAGATCATCACAGCAAAACCAAAAGGAGCACTCTTCAGAATAACATTACCGGTAACCCCATAATAAAGCCTCGGCCGAAGGGCCGAATCCTTAACTAAAAACTAAAAACTGACCAATCGGTCAGTTTGAATAAATTATTCCGACATTACCGTTTCACGGCTGTTCTCTTCCTCTTCAAATTCCCTTTTCTCCCTGCACATCTCCCGGTACTGGCGATCATGCTTATCCTTCCTCCCAGCGGAAAAAACACAGCAAAAAAGAAGGATTCCGGCAATTATCGTTCCTGACAACACATATACTTCCACGATTCACCCCTCTGCTTTCGACCTTATATACTACTCCATCCATGACTACCTCCCCCATACAATTCTAACTAGCCTTGTAGTGATACGTACACCCCCCGTCAAAAGTGCGAAATATTCCAACTTTCCCCCTTCCCCCCATCCTGTAACCCAAATAAACCCACAGGGTTTAATAAAAAAAATTACATTTTAATTTACAGCCCGGGATTCCACAGATACTCCAAACGAGGCACTGTCAATTCCTGCAAACTATCCCTGTCGATACTAAAGCCAAACATGCTCTCTGCTCGCATTAAATTCGCAAAAGTAAAAGGCCTCTTATACTCGACAACTTTCCCGCCCGATATACCGGCAAGACCTTCGGCAACGGAGATCGCCTCCTCGATATACCCGATTCCATCGATCAGATGCACATCCATCGCCTCCTGGGCACTGTAAATACTACCGTCTGCCAATTTCTTAACTTCCGTATAAGTAAGATGATCCGCACGTCCATCGGCAACAAGGTCGACAAAACGCCCGTAAGCAGGCAATACCAGCTTGTCATACAGATACTTCTTCTGCTCTTCGGTAGTCTCCTCAAATGCGCTGGGCCAGTCCTTCTTCTCACCCGACTTAATCGTAACAGCCCTTACACCAAGCTTTTCCTCCAGCAGTTCCTTCATTACCATATGATGCATTATAACACCGATAGAACCGGTGATTACGGTAGGTTCTGCGATGATACTGTCACAAGCGACAGATGTGTAATACCCGCCCGATGCCGCAACAGTCTGCATAAAAGCAACAACAGGCTTACCGGTCCTCGATCTCAACCGCGATATCTCGTGATGAATCTGATCGCTTGCAGCAACGCCACCGCCGGGAGTGATAGTACGCACAATTACAGCTTTAACTTCCGTGTCCTTTTCAACCGCCCTGAACTGCTTGCGAAGTTCATCGCTCATATCGCCATTGATTATCCCCTCGAGCCGAATTACAACGATCTTATTGGTAGAATCGCCGTCGACGATTGTTTCTTCAATAAAAAAACCATCGTGCCCCGTACCCAACACCGTCGTCGCTGCTAAACCTATCAAAAGCACAAACATTAAGAAGTTACCGATAATGCTCAGCCCAAAAAGGATACGCCATAAAAACCGAAACGGAGATTTCTTACGAGGCCGTTCAATATAAACCGGAGCAGGCGAAACAGGAACTGGCTCTTCAAAACTAAAATCATTGGAACCGCTATCTTGTGGACCATCGTAATCCATAACTATTTCCTCTCAAAAAATAAATGAACTTGTCGCCCAAATTGTCGCAACAATAGCGAAAAATGCCTCTAATGAGCCAAAAACACAGCCCTCGGAGGATACCGGAGGTGGGACTTGAACCCACACGACCTTGCGGTCACGGGATTTTGAATCCCGCGCGTCTGCCAATTCCGCCACTCCGGCGCAAACAAGAAAGGCGATTATTAACCAACCGGACAACTTTGTCAATCCCAAATTTGCCATTTCGCAATCGCTTTTTGATACATTTACCACTTTTCTACCGATAAACAAGCATAACGAACTTAAGGGTAGACTTAAAATATGGAATACACAATGCTTGTAGAAAGATTTGCCGAAAATCCGCTGATCACACCAGATGATGTCCGCCCATCGCGCGCCGATTATGAAGTAATAGGCGCTTTCAACGCCGGCGCCGTCGAATACAACGGCGAAACCATTCTCCTCCTCCGCATCGCCCAGCGCCCTCTCGACAAACCCGCCGACGTCCAGATCGCACCGATACTAAACCCGGATACAGGCGAGATCGAGCTTTTTCGCAAAAACAACAACGACCCCAACATCGAAATCCCGGACACACGCGGTTTCTACTACAAAAGCAAACTATACCTGACAAGCATATCCCACCTGCAACTGGCCCGCAGCACAGACGGAATAAACTTTACCGTAGACCCCAACCCAGCCGTTTTCCCAAAAACCCCCTACGAAACATTCGGCATAGAGGATCCGCGAATAACCCCGCTCGAAGGACGATTCGTAATAACATACAAAGTCGTCAGCGAAAACGGCATTTGCACAGCCCTCATGGAAACCGAAGATTTCAAAACCTTTCACCGAAAAGGAATCATCTTCTGCCCGATGAACGTAGACGTCGTCATCTTCCCCGAAAAAATAAACGGCTGCTATTACGCACTAACACGCCCCGTCCCAATGTATCTCGGCCCCCCTGCCATATGGATCGCAAGTTCACCGGACCTGATTAACTGGGGAAACCACAAACCCTTACTACCCCCGCGGCCGGATTACTTCGACTCATCAAAAACAGGAGCAAGCTGCGTCCCGATAAAAACGGAAGAAGGATGGATCGAGATATACCACGCCTCCGACGAAAAAAATCATTACCACATCGCAGCCGCACTGCTTGACCTCGATGACCCTGCAAAAGTCATCGCAAGAGCAAAAATCCCGCTAATGAAACCGCGAGCAGGATACGAAACAAAAGGTTTCTTCTCAAACGTAGTATTCGCATGCGGACACACAAGAAAAAATGATGAAATAACGATTTACTACGGAGCATCGGACGAATCAACAGCAGCGGCAAAAACAACAATAAAAAAAATCGTCTCAACACTCCAGTAACCCGAAAAAAACTGAACCACCCCGCAAGAATTTACTTTTTATCATTGGCTGGATAATCAACCGAATATTTCTTTGCGATCTGATGCGGTGTTATGCTTTTATGACGGAAATCTTTTGCGAAATCTATCGTGTACACTTGACATGTAGCGTTTATGGTGTATACTTTATATGATGCGATAAGCGGGAAAAAAAAAGAGCATCTTGAACCGGCTACAAGCATCAAAGTGAGTTTGGCTTTCATTAGCCGCCAGCAATTACAGGTTCGATTATTCCATTCCATTATATGTGTGTGTTTCTGTGTACGCGAAACGCTTGAAGGATCAGTTGTTGTCTCGCGTTAAGGAGTGTGGTTATGTGTAAGATAAAAGGATTTACGCTGGTTGAGCTTCTTGTGATCTTTGCAGTTATCGCGTTATTATTGCCGGTGTTGATGCCGGCTATTGCAAATGCAAGGAAGACCGCATCAAACGTTATTTATTACCCGAATGAAAAAGAGCTTACACAGACATGGATAATCTATGCAGATTTAAATGACGGCTTGCCAGTCGGTCCGTCTGCATCGCGAAGTAGCAATGCATTTGACTGGGTGCAATCACCACAAGATGCCCATGACAAGTTTGATACCTCTTGTATAGAAAGCGATTGGGGTGTTCCGCAGCAAGAATGCAGTGCCTACGGATGTTGGATTGATCCTGTATCGGTTTGGCATAACTACGGAAGCAATTTTTCCTTTGTCGACAGTCATGTCGAATATCGAAGGTGGCATGATAGCCGTACAATTAACTATTCCACTAAGTATTCCACCGATGCGCTCGTCGGTTTGAGTTGGTTTCGGAGCGATTATCAGGGTGATAATGTAGATCTGCAGTGGGTAACACGTCGCGCCAGGGCCCGTTAGGGCCAGGCGTGCACTGCAGTCATAGCAAAGCAAAAATCATAGCTATTTAGCCACCCACCCCGCAAGAATGTACCCTTCATCATTGCTTATTCATCTTTTACCATATAACAGTACAGGTCACGACACTACCAAAATCATGACCGCCATAAAAAAACCTGCAAGTAGAAGCAGAATTATTCTTTGACAGGTCAAGGGGATGTCAGTAAAGTGTCGATGTTGTACGGAGAAAAACATGCTTTTTAAGCGTTTAAATGGAAAATCTTAGCTATAAGAAAAGAGTTATGAAAAAAAATAACACCACCTTAATAGTTGTGGCACTATCGATATTTATTTTTCTCACATCGATAGTCATTTTAGCAGGTTGGTTTATAAAAAATGCTAATGAATTTTGGGGGGCAACGTCACGTATCCATGTTTACAGTGAAGTACAAATAGTTGAACAGGTCGCTGATTTTGTAAGAATTCGTATTCCGAAAAAAGCGACAAATTTATACTTTGCTCACGATGAAGGAATTGATATCCATTGCCGTATTGCTCTAACACTTTCAAACAGAGAAGAGTGTAAAAAGTTTCTAGATACACAATTCATGGCTCCTATCAACGACTTCAAGAAGGTTTTGGAGTTGCCTGAAACATACATTCAATTTGGTACAGAAAGTGGTTGGCCAATTGAGCTTAAAGGAAATTGGGATATATCAAAGTATAAAGAGTATTATATTTATGATGATTCTAATAGAAGGCGTCTTGAAATAGTATATGTTCCGGAACATTCCAGGATTTTTATTTTCAAGGATTATCCAGATTAATTTGGATAGAACAACTTGTTTCTCATAGCCTTTCCACCTTTAACCTTCTCACCTGCCACTGCCTCACCAGCAGGCACCATCTTACCAATAATATCTTCCTGATCGATAAGTCAGTTTGAACTATTTACAACACAACCTCAAACGCAAAAATCCTGACCGCCATAAAAAAACCGTGCAACGCCTTTCCCGTGCTATTTGGCACGAAATCCGTTAAAATTCAAAGTATTCAGAAAAAATTGTTTTTCTTTAAGGTAAAATCGGTGTTGGCTGTGTCTTATATATAACAATGATCATTGTTTCTTTATAAAAAGGTATTGAAGCGTTGGAAGATAAGCTGCTTATTTGGAAATTAAGTCGCGGCAGTAAGGTTGCTCTCTGCCGTATCCATGAAAAGTACAGAGATGATCTGCTGCGAATAGCCGCCGGACTTTTAAATGATATAAGCACTGCTGAAGATGTCGTACAGGATGTTTTTCTTATGCTTGTTCGTTCTTCGGGCAATTTCGAAATCAGAAAGAACCTGAAGGGATATTTGACAACCTGTGTTGTAAATAAGATACGCAACTTAAGCAGAACGGGAAAATCGCAAAATCCCGTAAGTTTAGATGATATTGAACCGGCAATTTCCAGATCCAAAACACCGGTTCAATGTATGGTATGCGATGAAGAATTTCAATTTTTGTACAAAGCCATGGCGAAATTGCCTTATGAACAAAAAGAGGCTGTCATCCTGCATATTCAGGGAAAGATGAAATTCAAGGATATTGCAAAATTACAGTCCGTACCAATTAAAACAACGCTTAGCAGATACAACTATGGACTCAATAAACTGCGGTCATTATTAAAAAGCGAGACAGAAAAATGAAACCAGCAGAATACATAAAAAGATTGATCAAAAACGCAAAAGTAAGGATTAATCAGGACGTTAAACAAGCTGACCTTACCCAGCTTGTTAATGAACTGGAAAAAACCAAAAAAACACCCTCGGCCAACACATCGCCGAATACATGGAGAATAATTATAAAAAGTAAAATGACAAAGCTGGCAGTTGCGGCAGTGATGGTTGTTGCTATTTTAATTGGAATCAATATGTTTACAGCGACACCGGTTTGGGCAATTGATCAAACGGTTCATGCCCTTGAAAATGTTCAAACAATTATTATTTCCGGGACAGGTGGTTACAACAGTTCCAAATACGTACCATTCAAGTGCTGGATAAAACTCAATGACGAAAATGGTAATCTGCTAATGCGTTTTGAATCTCCACAAGAAATAGTTGTTGTTCAAGGCGATAAAGTATGTTTTCGCAGGCCTGGTTCCAACAAGGTAAAGATTATAGAGGGTCCTACGGTTCACAATTTGAAGTTCTGGTATAAAATCATGGAGTTAAGTCCATGGTTGAGCGGTAAAATGCTTCAGACACTCAAACCATTAGCAAATGATTGGCAGGAAGATTTTGGGAAAGATGAAAAAACAGGCCGTGAAAGTGTTTTTGTAAATTGTAGCTATAAACAACTTTCTGCTTCTTTCTGGTTTGTATTTGATATTAAAAGCAAGTTGATAGTTGAAGCTAAACACTGGAGTAATTCAAATTATGAAGAACCCGTAAACCTTTATGCAGGTAGCTTTGTTTACAACGAAGATATTCCGGATAAAATCTTTAATTTTGAAATGCCTGATGGAGCAAAGGTTGTATACCAGAATTATGTAGAAAACAGAGATGAGCTTGTGCAAAAGGCATGGAAATTGTTTAAGGACAACCAATATGCCAAGGCACTTAAAATATACCAAGAGGCTGATGATTTATTTATGGTCGGACTATGTTATGACAAGATGGGTGAACACGAAAAGGCTATTGAATTCTTTAAAGAAGTAATTAACCGGGAAGAAGATTTTCAGGGCAGCTTATCGGCGATCTATTTTTATCTTGCCAACTCCTATATGCAGATTGGTCAGAAAGAAAAGGCAATTGAGGCATTTGAAAATTGTCTGCATTCTGGAAAAGGGTTTCGAGATACTGAAGGATTCCCTATGAAGAACGCGAGTGAATGTATTGAAAAACTCAAAAACCAATAATAATCTGACGTATCTTAGCATGATAGGCTGGGCTATTTTGCTCGGCCTTTTTTTATTGGCTCAAATATAATTTCACAAAATCACACCACATCCACCTTCTCACCTGCCACTGCCTCACCAGCAGGCTTCATCTTATCAATAATATCTTCCTGATCGATAAGTCAGTTTGTACTATTTACAATACTGCCAGCTTACGTTAAAATACCGCCGGAATAATTTATCGGTATTTCTCATAATTATTACAGCTGGACGCGCAAATGATTACAACACTTATATTCGACATGGATGACACCCTGTACGACGAAATCGACTACTGCCGCTCCGGTTTTCACGCGGTAGATGCCTATCTTAGCACTATTTACGCAACCGACGCCGGCGCCATCTTCGACGCTCTCTGGACACAATTCAATGCCGGAAACCACACAACAACCTTCAACGCCGCCCTCGATTCCCTCGACATCGCCTATGACAAATCCACAATAAAAGACCTCATAGCCATCTACAGGGAGCATAAACCGGATATTTCCCTCGATGAGCAAACTTTCGAAACACTGGATACTTTGAGCCAAAAATACAGCCTCGCCCTAATCACAGACGGCTTTTTGCCTGCCCAAAAGCTAAAAATTGCTGCTTTGGGCCTGGGGAAATTTTTCAAATGCATCGTCTGCACAGAAGAATTGGGTAGAGAATACTGGAAACCGCACCCAAAAGGATTTGAATTGATCCTCGAAAAGCTCCAGGCCGACCCCGAAAAAACCGCTTGCATCGCCGATAATGCCAAAAAAGATTTCATCGCCCCAAACGCAATGTCAATAACAACGATCCAACTGATCCGGCCCAACAAAGTTCACCTGACCCAGCCGCAATCGCCCCAAACGGCCCCAAAACACACAATATACTCCATTACATATCTCCCAAAGCTGCTGGAAAGCTTCTAACCACCCCCCTTTTCACTCATACCTGCCCATCTCATAAGTTTTTTATTGACCCCAAAGCCGTTTTTCGATATATTAAAGCTTTACTGGGGCCGGCATACAAGGTGTTGCCGGACATCTCAATTAATATGCGATCGGTATCGTTTCAAGGAGTTCCTTATGCCCGCAGCACGACAAGCTCAAAATAACACTAGCTGGTACCCTGCCATCGTCATGGCATCTCTCTTCCTCATAAGTCTCGTTTTTGCTATCGTCTTCTATGTAAAATACGCAGACGAACTCGCACTAAAGACCGCTGCAGAGTCAGTCGCCAAAAAAAAGTCTGCTTCGCAAAGGAAGGCCACTGAGAATTTTGACGAGTTGTTCCTCGCACTAACAGGACAGACCAGCGACGCAAAAACTGACGCAAAACTAAACTCGGCAAAGATTAAGATAAACGAAACGATAGCAGCGCTAAAAACAGATGCGACTGCTGTTTATGGTGCAGAAGGTTTTGA
>VRUF01000007.1:31187-31633 GCA_019456245.1 Planctomycetota bacterium
GAAAATTTCTTTTGAATACGAAACACGAATCCGCGAGCTTGGGGAAGATCTCGATATTAACCTCAAAGCATACGACGAAGACGCCATTAGAATTAACGCCGAAAAAGACAAATACCTCGCACTGTATAACGAAGGATTATCGAAATATAACGATCTAGAGCGGGATATGGAACTTTCAACTGATGATAAAATTCAAATATGGGTCGACAAACTAACCAAGGCGGAAGATAAACTAAAACAGCAGAACATCGAGTTGCTCAGATCGCAGACAAATTACAACGACACAAAGATCCAATTAAAAGAAGCCCTCAAAATGATTGCCGAGATCACACCGGCACCTGACAACGAGATACTTGCATTTGAACCCGATGGACACGTCGTTTCTGCGGATCTACAAACAGGACTCATCTATCTCAACATTGGGCGAAAAGACCACGTCTATGTCG
>VRUF01000097.1 GCA_019456245.1 Planctomycetota bacterium
CTTTTGCTTTTACCTCTAAAACGCCCCTCCAATTACCGATCACGACAAAAAAACCCTACGATTCTTCTGCAAAAAAACACATCTTTTCACGGCAAAAAAATTCAGTTTTACAAAAAAATGCAAAAAAAAACGCGCTTTTGCGCACTTTTTCAAACCCATCCAAAACACTGCAAAAATCAGCACTTTTCTGCACTTTTCATCAAAACAGCGCCAAAAACCCACACTTTTTTGCAAAAACATGCAAACCTTTACATGGTCCGGTAAAACAGAACGTACGCGAATATATTCGTTCATTTTTTTTGGATTGGGACTTAAATCTTTGAGATTTATTCCTTATTTATGGTATAATGGACTGCATATAGGAAGGGTGTGCGCTGGGGGTGTTTGCCAGTTACGCGCCTGTTTTTTCGGTGAAATGGGGTTATTAGTGCAGAAAAAGCGGATATTTTTAGTTTTTATTACACTCTTATGCCCGGTTTTTGCGCTTGCCCAAGCCGATACCCGCCTCTGGGATACTGGTTCAGCCATTGAGCCAAGCGCCCTTTTCTATGCTGGTATTTACGATCTTCGCGTGATCGATCCTAATTTGACCGGAGCGGGAGTAAAGATCGCAAGTGTTTGTCGCAGCGAGACTTATGTCGAAGGACAACCTCAGGACGACTATTTCTGGAACCTTATACACCCATGTTTTTCCAAAAGCAAAATCCGCTTTATAGACCATATAAATAATGCCGGATTAAGCCAACACGCCACTGCCATAGGTTCTATCCTAACCGGCCGGGATAACATGGGATTTCATCCTGAGGTGGGTGATTTTAGATATGAAGGGGTTGCACCCAATGCCAGTGTCGATGTTTACGAGTTCTGGCGATTTGTCTGCAAATACGCTTCCGGGGCCAAAAAGCTCGATGCTGACGTGCTTACAATGAGCGTCGGTGTGATTTTTGAGGACTGGTGGACACGCGGAATCGAGCGTATGGCCGAAGAAGATGGAATCGTGGTTGTCGCTGGAATCGGTAACGGCGATGAGGTTTGCGATCCTGCTTATTACCCGGCAGTTGGGGCAAATGTAATCGGTGTTGGGATTGTCGACTGTGTGAAGGACAAGAACGCCGGTTTGAGTCTTCGTGAATTTTCACTGCCGAGTAAGATCCATTCCAGTTATGGTCCGACGCCAGACGGCAGATGCGGGCCGGATATCGTTGCACCGGGCAAATTTCTTGTCGCCGGCGTTGACAGTGACGAGGGATATGAGATCACAGGTAACTGGTCGAGCTTTGCAACGCCGGTTGTTGCTGGAACCGTGGGGCTGCTTGTTCAGGAGGCAAAAGCGGATGAAGAACTTGCCGGTGCCGTTGCCAGAGATGGCGGCAACTGCGTTATGAAGGCAATACTGCTTAACTCGGCGACGAAATTGCCTTACTGGCATAAGGGCGAGATGAGTAAAGATGACGACCATAATTTCAGTTTGGATTTTGTTCAGGGCGCAGGCGTTGTTAATAGTGTGGGCGCTTTTGATCAGCTTATTGCCGGCAGGCAGGAGCCTGGAGAGGCCGATCAGATAGGATGGGACAATAATGAACTGGAAAAGAACCTCGATGCCGTAAAAGTCTACCGCATTGCGGTCGATGAACCGGAAGATAAGTTCATTGTCAGCACGCTGGTGTGGAACAGGCATTATGAGGATAAGTACCCATTCAGCGGAAAATATGATAAGGACGGGGATTTGCGGCTTGAGGTGTGGGCGGTCGACGATGAAAATCCGGACAAGAGCTATATGATCGATCACAGCGATAGCGTAAATGATAATATCGAACATATCTATTCAGCATGTGATCCTAATTTCAGCGTTTATGAAATCATCATTTCGTCCAACCAGAATGAGGCGAGCATGGACTTTGGCGAGTTTGAGCGTTATGGGCTGGCCTGGGATGTGAGGGAGGAAGATTCTAAAGGGAGTGTTTTCTGGTACGATCTGAGCGGAGACGGTATTGTTGGGGTCGAGGATATTGATATTCTTTTTGAAAAGATGAAAGCTGAAAAAGATGTCGAAAAGGATCGCTATCTGGGCGACATCAATATGGATGGGGCGATAGACGTAGCCGATATGGTCATGATGGTAAATCGCATGGTGATTAGAGAGCAGAGAGTTCCTTAGTTCCCGCTTGTTGTTCTGATTCGATTTTAGTGAAGTAGGCTTTTGTTCCATCTTTAATATTTACAATCTGTGCCTTAGCTATTAGCAGACTTGCAATGATCAGTAAGAAAGCAATCAAAAGGAATGCTATAGCGTACGATGAGTATCTGGATGGGTTTGACTTCTTAGTTTTTAATATTCCTGACAAAGTTTTACAAATCCATGACCAATGAAGCCAAATATGAATAATAACTAACGCAATCATAGCAACTGCTAAGTAAAAATGGATTACTCCGTACTCATGCCTGTTTAAACCCCACAATTCAAGTGAATAACCTCGACCCTGACCTGGAGGAAGTATGTAGTGGAGGAGTAGCCCTGTCCATATTTTTCCAAACAAGGCTATGATGACAAGCAGATCAATCCAAAAATTAAGAGTATTGCGTTTCATTATACTCCCTTTGTAAATAGGTTCTTCCTTAATCCTTTACCATTTCCAGACGATGTCCAAACTATAGTTAGAGACCAAAGAAGCTCTTAAGTCATTACAACTCAAGGGATTGCAAGCCAATGCGGATGAGAGGATTCGAACCTCCACGGGGTTGCCCCCACTGGCACCTGAAGCCAGCGCGTCTGCCAATTCCGCCACATCCGCGGCAAAACCACGTATCCTACTGTTTTTGCCCATAAGGTCAAGCCTTTTTTCACCATTTCGGGCAACTAAAGCTTCCCACACGCAGTTTAAACCCTAATAACCAACACTTCTGAATTTTAAGTCATAACTACTTGACATTAAATCGTTTGCATTTAAACTGAAACTGTGAGTAAAATCTATTTTTCGTTTTCTAATACATTTAAGGCTCTCTAAAGGAGACTATCCATAGAACCTCCGACGGAAAATAACGTAAGAGGATGCATTGAAGACTTAGTCCTGGTAATGCCGATATACAAAAGATGCGATATAAGGATATCTCCGGCAACTGTACGCGGCTTGATATTCGCAACACGACTTTGGCAATTACATAAACACAGCTATTATATATTTATATTTTTATCATATTTTTGAAAGGCACTCATAATGTTATTATACTTCGTCAGATTTCTGTTTGTTATTATGATCACCGCATTTCTATTCGTAGGTATCAATTATCAACAGGCACAATTGGAAAAATCGCCGGACGCAAAAGACCAGCACATGCTAGCCTATGAACTTGAGAGGCAGGCTAAGTCCCTGGAGCAAAACGGTCTGCAAGAGGATGCTCTCGAAAAGTACAGACTGGCTAACGAGAGGTACCGTCAGGCGATCCAGATCGAAGAGGATTTACTCGCCAGCGGTCAAAATATCATGGCCATTTTTATCATAGGTATCGCCGTCGCAATAATCGTCGTAGCTATAGACTGGTTTACACCAAAGAAATCCCTAAATGCACTTGCCGGGATATTTTTCGGCCTCCTCGTAGGAGTACTAATAAGCTGGGCAATGTCTTTCATACTGGAAATGATTAACGATCTCTATTTCAAGATGACTCCGGACTCACTACAGATTGCGCAATGGATAATGGGAATCTGTATATGTTACCTCACCATAAGTATGGTCATACAAACAAAAGACGACGTTCGATTTGTTATACCTTACGTTGAGTTCTCACGCCAAACAAAGGGACTCCGTCCCCTCGTGCTGGACACTTCGGTCATTATTGACGGAAGAATCGCAGATATAAGTGACACGAGACTTTTCGATGCACCACTCATCGTACCGAGATTTGTGCTAAACGAACTACAGCTTATCGCCGACTCTGCCGATAAACTTAAACGAAACCGGGGAAGACGAGGACTCGACATGCTAAACAAACTTCGAACCAGCGACATTATAGATGTCCTGATCGACGATACTCCCCCGCCGGGACTGGACGCACATGCCGCGGTTGACCACAAACTGGTCGCTTTCGCCAAAAACTGCGATGGCAGACTTGTAACAAATGATTTTAATCTCAACAAGGTTGCTCAGTTAAGAGGCGTAGACGTAATCAATATCAACGATCTGGCAAACGCAATGAAAACGGTAACGCTGCCAGGCGAGAAAATGAGATTGAAAATCATCCGCGGAGGCGACGAAGCAACACAGGGAATCGCCTTTCTCGACGACGGTACGATGGTTGTTGTCGAGGACGCAAAAAACAAGATCGGCCAGACAATTCAAATCACCGTTACAAGTGCCATACAGACATCGGCTGGAAAAATGATCTTTGGGAAATTTGAAAGCTCGGTATCGAACGACAAAGAAACAAATTCAAACAAAAAAAACAACGCACAGAGCCCTGCTCGCAAATAACAAGGTTCAAAGCTTTTTGATTTCTGCGGTCAATGCATCAAGAAGCTCGTCTTCACCCATGGTGGCGATCTTTTTGCCTTTACGGTAGATATACCCTTTACCCATAGCCGCACAAACGGCAAGATCGGCATCCTGAGCCTCGCCCGGACCGTTGACGATACAACCCATTACCGCGACCTTGACCGGTTTGCTCACTCCACGAAGCGACCGCTTGACTTGTTTTGCCAACCTTACAACATCAACCTTGCATCTGCCGCATGTCGGACACACCGTAAGTTCAGGCTCATCGCTTTCGGCCAGACCAAGCGACCCTAATATCCGCAACCCGAAACGAACTTCCTCAACCGATCCGCCGGCAAGCGATACGCGTATCGTATCACCGATCCCCTCGGCAAGAAGCGTACCTATCGCAATCGCCGATGGAATCTTGGCATCCTCTGGCAAACCCGCGTGTGTAAGACCGACATGTACCGGATAATCGAACGTATCGCTGATAGCACGATTGATCTCGATTGTCCGAACCGTATCGGCACTTTTTGCGCTTAGAACAAGGTTCGTAAAGCCCCTCTTTTCAAAAAGACGCACATACTTTTTGATCTCACGAAGCATCAGACTCACACGTTTCGCTTCGGGAACAACTTCATTCTTAAGATCACGAATGCTCGCCTCGTTAACACCTGCGCGTATAGCTGTACCATGCAATTTAGCAGCATCGATTATCCGCAAAATATCCTTGCGATCCTTAATATTGCCGGGATTCAGCCTGATCTTGGCAGCACCGGCTTCAATCGAGGCAATCGCAAGCCGTGGCGAAAAATGAATGTCTGCAACAAGCGGAATCGGAGATTTCGCGACGATCTTAGACAACGCAATGGCATCGGCACCGGTAGGCACCGCAAGACGAACAAGCCCGCAACCGGCATCGGCAAGCCTCCTTATCTGTCCAAGGCACCTGCCAACATCGGTCGTTGCAACCTTAGTCATAGATTGGACAACAATAGGGTTTTTCCCCCCTATTTTAACATTACCAACCTTCACAACACGCGTTTTTCGTCGTTTTATACCCATCTTTAAACCATAAATACGATTGACTATTAAATTACTAACATTTTCAGCTTGTATCACATTCTACCTTGCGTTATCCTCTGTGGCAAATTAAAATACCTCTTGGTATTGTCAGTGCAAGGTGCTGGCAGAATAACGTCTTTACGGCAAATTAGCGAGTCTTAAGAGGAAAATATAGAGAAGGAACAGAATGCTTGCCTGGTGGTCTATACTACTTATTATATTCATCGCATATTCCATTCTCGCATGGTCAGTATACTTCATGCAGTCGTCGTTCATATACAGACCGGTACGTAATGTACCCTACACACCAACGGACATGGATCTTATCTATGAAAAAGTTGCACTGAAAACCGCCGATGGTTTAAAGATAGCAGCATGGTTTATCCCCTGTGAAAAAGCAAAAATGACCGTTTTGTTCTGTCACGGAAACGGCGGAAATATGGCACACCGCCTCGACACAATTAATATCCTCAACGAACTTGGACTAAACTGCCTCATTTTCGACTATCGAGGATACGGAGACAGCCAGGGAAAAACTACAGAAAACGGAACATACCTCGATGCGCAGGCGGCATGGAAATGGCTTACACATAAAAAAGGAATCAAAGCAGAACAAATCATTATCTTCGGAAGATCACTAGGAGGAAGCGTCGCCGCCAACCTCGCCGCCAGAACAATCCCTGCCGGCCTGATTCTCGAAAGCGCATTCACATCATTCCCCGCAATCGGTGCAAAATACTACCCCTACCTTCCCGTAAAACTATTCGCTGCATTCAGTTACAATACTGTCGAATCGCTAAAAAAAATAAACTGCCCCTTACTCGTCATGCACAGCAAACGCGACGAAATAGTACCTTACGAATTCGGACCGCAGATATACGAAGCCGCAAACGAACCAAAAGAATTCGTTGAGATACTGGGTTGCCACAACGACGGATTTCTCTTCTCAGGGCAGACATACAGAAATGCATGGGCAAACTGGCTTGAATCAATCCATGAATATAACTACGAATCAGACAACCAAATACAACGCCAGATATCCTGACAAATATCCGGCTCTTTACTGACTAAACTTAAGCGTTCGCCAGTCATTTTCAAGCAGATCGAAGAACAGTATGTGATAATCCTCTTCGCTATCGATACCTGTAAGAACCTTTACGCCCTTGCTCGCCATAATACTCGCCGCCGTCGCCGCCGTAAAAGGAGGCGTCCCGACATCCTTCTCGATACCGCTTCGCTGTCCTTTATAAATCCTCGAAAGCACATCGCTGCCGGGTCGAATAACGCCAACCTGCCCATACCATCCCCCAATCGCGCCATGAACCAGCTTAACCGACGCTAAAGTACATTTCTCTGCAAGAACCATACGGTCATCGATATTGTCAAGACAATCGAATACAACACCAGCCCCCTGCCAAATATTTTTGTCAATATCGTTAAATTTGCCCGTAACACCGACAAATTCCACCCCGCTGTTGATCGCCTCTAACCGCTGGCGCGCAATATCGACTTTACCGACGCCAAGATTGCCTTCCTCAGACAATATCTGCCTGTTAAGATTTGTCGCATCGAAAACATCGTAATCGCAGCACACTATTTCTCCAACGCCAACGCGTCCAAGCTCCTCCACAAGGTAACCGCCCAACCCTCCCATACCGACTATTATCGCTGAGCTTTCCAAAAGTTTCTTTTGACCGTCAAACCCGACCGTCCCAAGATTGCGCTTGTAACGAAGCGGCTCGATTTTACTGTCAAGAGCAAACCATTCTACAGCTTTGACCGAAGCCTTAGTCTCTTCGGCAATGCTAAGTGTATCCTCCAGCGAAAGTTCACTGATCCCCCTGCCGGAAAAAATATCGGCCAGAATTTTTCGCTTATCTTCTGAGATCATCATCCACCGCCTACCGCCGGAAAAACCGCAAGTACATCACCCGCTGCTAAAGTACGCTCAAACGCAGCACTTTCGCCATTGACCATAAGTATGCCAACCTCGGCAACTGGAATTTCCAGTTTCCCTAGAACATCTCCGACAGAATATCCCGCCTCCGTCTCGACATCCTTCATTTTAAAACGACCATTCCTAAAACTAGCAAAAAGTCTAACCTCAACCGTCATATCATTATCCCGTTAATATCAAATTCCCAACGCGGCAAGTTTTTCGGCGCAAGGTTTGCCTTCTTCGCTCCAGCCGCGTTCTTTATAATACTGCGGCAGCAATTCAGCCAATCGATGTACCTGACCTTTCGAGGGACCTGCAGGTATTGGCTCATCAACCAATCGCTTCGGCAATTTATCCTCACAAGGTTCAATCCCCGCGGCCAAATTAAACATCCGCTCCATATTCCATATACGCTCACCGGCTTTGAGCAGCTCGGCGCCGGTCCACTCTTCCCCGACAACAGCATTGAACAAATCCGTATAATCGTCCGCGCCGATTGCAAACGACGTAAACAAACACATCCCAAGCGAATCGATCACCGCCGTCAGATCCTGGAACACCTTCACCCATCCGGCTTTGCCTTCGATAGAAGTGCGTGCGATACTTTCGGGCAGGCCCAAAATCTCCGGCGAGATCAGGTACCCGCGAACATGACAACCGCCGCGATTCGTCGTAGCAACCTGCAAACCGTAACCCTGTACACCCCTGGGATCATAGGCCGGAAGTTCCAGCTTCTTAACGGACATCGACAACTCCGCTCTACCGTACGATTCCGCAAGTCGATACGACCCCATCGCCATCTTAGCTCCTAACCCCTCACCTGCGCCCATCTTACGTGTCCATTCGACAATCGCTTCCGATGAACCAAACTCCAAAGGTACTCCGTCAAGCTCTTCGTCTTTTATCAAACCCTTCTCATACAACTCCATCGCGCAGGCAATCGTCGCGCCGGCCGATATCGTATCCAACCCGTATTCGTTACAAAGATTGTTTGCCTTGATCACTGCCGGCAGATCGTAAACGCCGCAATCGGCACTGTACGCCCAAATCGTCTCGTACTCGGGACCCTCAGCTTCGACGCCGTCAACCTTGCAAAGTCGCCCGCAGGCAATAGGACAGCGATAACACGCCGTGTTCTTGACAAGATATTTATCCGCAAGAGTCTCACCGGACGTTTCATCGGCACGCGAGGTATAAGCTTCCATAAAATTCTTAGTAGGATAGATACCCGTTTCGTTAATAACATTAACAAGCACCGCCGTTCCATAAGCAGGCAAACCCTTCGCGGTTACATCGCACTGGCGGATCTTCTCCATCACACCTTTGATAACTTCCTTAGCCTTCTCCTCATCGGCAGCGGCCAGCTTGCCCGTCCCCCGAACAACAACTGCCTTTAGATTCTTACTGCCCATAACAGCTCCGACACCGCTTCGGCCCGCTGCCCGATACTTTTCGTTCATTATCGAAGCGATCAGCGAAAGCTTTTCCCCAGCAGGTCCGATCGCTGCGACCCTGGCCTTATCTTCACCGACTTCAGCGATAAGAGCATCGGTCGTCTCAGACACCATCTTGCCCCACACTTTTCCAGCACACTTCAATTCCACAACATCATCATTGATATAAAGGTAGCAAGGCTTTTCGCTCTTGCCTTCAAAGATAATCATATCGTAACCGGCATGTTTTAATTCCGCACCGAAGAACCCGCCCGAATTTGAGCTTGCGATAGTCCCGCTAAGCGGAGATTTGGTAACAACCATATACCGCCCGCCCGTAGGTACCTTGGAACCGGTCAGCGGACCTGCGGAAAATATTAGTTTATTCCCTTCCCCAAGTGCATCCGTATCGGCAGGTACTTCCTGGGTAATGAAATAAGTTGCAAGACCACGGCCACCCACAAATTTTTTCGCAAGTGAAATATCCAGAGTTTCCTGCTTGATTTGACCATCGGTAAGGTTCACACGCAAAATTTTGCCACAATATCCAGCCATGTCAGGACTCCTAAAAAATTCGGTTATTCAAACAAACGCGAGTTTCCCCCCAAAAACCAATTTTGTCAAGACTTTTTCAGCCAACCTGCCGTGATTGATGAAATGTGTTATGTCCCCCATCGTATACTCCCCCTTCATTAAATAAAATCTGTTTGCCGATCAGTAACGGTGCAATAAGCCGATTACTACAGCCTCTATCTTGCAATTATTCGAGTATATCGGGTCGTAGGCCTCGTTAGCAGGTTGTAATCGAACCCTATCTTTCTCCAGGTAAAACCTTTTAAGCGTCACCTCTTCTTCATCCATTATCGCAACGACAAGCTGTCCGTCGCCGGCAGTTTGCGATCGCTTGCAAACAACATAATCGCCGCTGTCGATACCTTCTTCGATCATGCTGTCACCGACAACTTCCAGCGCAAATACATCGTCGGCCGTACCGAATAGATCCCCAAGCGAAAGTGACTGCCTGTCCTGGACGGCCTCTATGGGCCTGCCCGCTGCTACCCTGCCAAGCAAATTGATCCCCCCGAAATTACCCGTCGAAACATCCTCACTGCTTTGATATTCCTCAAGCAGCCGTCGTGCTTTTGCTGTAAGCTTCGAAGAGCGTGCCCGCCCTTTTGAATCCGTTAGCAGCTTTTTTCCTCGCAACCCGGCGAT
>VRUF01000098.1 GCA_019456245.1 Planctomycetota bacterium
GGCCTTGAAGGCGGCTGAATGGTTACGTCGCTTTTTACTCATTTTCTGCGGTCCCCTATGTGTTAAGGTTCAGGCAGAAATTACATCTAAGCCACTGTCCAGTTTTTGGGGTCCACTACTGTTCTTCCATCGGTTCTTTCATGTTAGTATCTCCTGCACATCCAGATTGGAAGATCGATTCTCAAATTAATAGCTCAAAAACCTATATTTGCTAAAATAAATGGGTGTGATCTTCGATCTATGATCATGAATCCGGCCTGACGACTGGGTGGAGGTTTTTAAAAGCGAAATAAATATATAATTACTCCTTGACTTTTCCTGTAATATCATAGATATTAAAGTATAGGGACAATTATTCTATGTCCTGAGATTAACAAATTAAACCAATGTAAATAATGAATCTTATCGAACGAACCACCCCGCGAACTTGATTCGCCGCCGGCCCGGCCAGGGCAGATTTTCACCCACTCAACCAGGAAACAAACTTATGGAAGTAGCAACGCAAGATTTCTACCTCACGGCCTTTCTGCGCTTAAACGGCGTAGTGCTCAAGGACCTGAGGGAAGACGGCAGGCGTCACCTGTTCGTCTTTGAGGACGACAAGGAATTACAGAATCTGAAGCGGGCCTACTATTTCAACCAGGCCCAAGTAGATCCCCTGGACTTCAAGCGAAGCATCCGGGAATTAAAGTCCCTCATTATGGAGGGGTAATGAACATTTTAACCAATATCAACACATGAAGATCAGTGTATGTAGTAACTATGATCCGAAACAGACAAAAGATTACAACAACGCCCGAGTAGCCAACGGGTGGGAACTACGGGAGTTTGACTGGAATAAGCAAACCGTAATCAAACTCACCACGGAGTTTGGTGTCAGTGGGAATGAGTATTCTGATGGGCATAAGACTGCGGGGAGCTGGGTCACCACCCATGCCATCATGCTTGATTTCGATGATGGTGAGATGACCAAAGAGAAACTGCTGGAATTACAACAGGAGTGGGATTTTGACAGTTACGTCTTTTCCAGCCAGAATCACCAGCGTAAGAAGATCAAGGACGACAAGGTGGAACCGCCCCGTGACAGACTCCGGGTACTGATACCTTTAGCCGAGCCAATTCGCAGCGAATTTGACCGCACCGCGGTGGAACAATGGATCGAAGACCAATTCCCCGGTGGTGAGATGCGGGATGTTGGATAAATCCTTTATGGGCAGAGCCCGCTATTTTGCTCACGGCACTACCGAGGTTTCGAGTTTTGTCGACGGCAGAGGCTCTTTGAATTGGCAGAAATTACCGGGCTTGTATGAGAACCAGAGAAAGAAAGGCCGACCATCCAAGCAGGATATGTTGAAGATGACTTTCAGGCTGGAGGACAAGGTTAAAGATGCAAGCGGCGATATACACGCAATTAAGGACGTCAAGCCTGATACCCCTATTTATTGCCCGGTCTGCGGGGATGCGCCGCATCGTACCAATGAGGGCCACAATGCGGTCGTGATGCTTAATGATGATGAGCTGCCATTCATATTCTGCAGTAGTTGCCAATCGAGAGGAATGGGTGTTGGTGGGAAAGGGGTCTACAATCTCCATCCCGATGACGCTTTCCGGCTGAAGTCTGAAGAGCACGGGGCCACTGCATTTATTGACACACTGACTAGTACCTACAGGTCGTTCTGCAAAGAGCCAGGTCTTGAAGAACCGGTTATCAGGCAACTCACCACCCTGAATCATGTGGAGCAGTTTAATAAGGCTCATGGCCTTCCCAATCCTGAAGTCTATCCACGAGCAAGACTGCAGCTGCATCCTGAGAAGGATGATATCATCAATTTCGATCAAGGGTACGTAAACAAGTACATGGTTCCGCAGGTCCTGAAAAGGCCAATACCCGAAGGTCACGTAGCCAGGCTGCCCAACTACATTGGCAAGGTCATCGACCATGTCCTGGCACATGATAAGGAAATCGAGGAGCATTTCTATAACGATCTGGCTCACCTGGTTCAGACCAGGAAGAAGATGATCACCACCTATCTGCTCCAGGGAGTTGAAGGCACCGGCAAGGGCTTTTTCTTCAGCAGGGTGCTTAGACCGCTCTTTGGGGAGCGCTACTGTACTTCCACCGATCAGGATGCCTTTGGAGGTCAGTTCAACGGCTTCCTGGAAGATAACGTGCTGGTGCTGGTGAATGAGGTCTCGGGCAACTTCTCTACGACAGAGAAACAGAACCTGAGTACCATTGAAAAAATGAAGATCGCCATCACTGACGAGTATATCCAGATAGAGGGTAAACACAGGGATCGCTTCAATGGACGCAACTGCTGCTCGTTTCTGTTTGCCACCAATAGGCACCATGGTGTGGTTCTTAGCAAGAATGACCGCAGGTTCGATGTAGCCCCGCGCCAGGAAGTAAAGATAGATCAGGCCGACGACTGGTGGCCAGGCTACAATGAGCTTAAAAAGATCATTGCAGATGAGTTGCAGGAGTTCGTTTGGTACTTGAAGCAGGCCAAGGTTGACCACAGCATGATCGGAAAGGTCATTGACAACGAGCCTAAGCGCGTTCTGCAGGCCCTGTCGAGGTCCAATGCCGAGGACTTCTTTGATGCGGTCAATAGGGGTGACTTGGAATGGATGACTAATAACTTGGTC
Organism: Planctomycetota bacterium; assembly: GCA_019456245.1. Classification (GTDB taxonomy): domain Bacteria; phylum Planctomycetota; class Phycisphaerae; order Sedimentisphaerales; family Anaerohalosphaeraceae; genus VRUF01. Next base: position 2,650 of record VRUF01000098.1, read on the forward strand.
ATGAGGAATAGGTACAATGCCTCTGAGAAACACCAGGAGATGCAAGCGTTGATAGACCCTTTGAAGAATCGAAAAGGCGTGTCGATGAAAGATCTATGTGCCCTCTACAACTATATCAACCACAAGGACCTGCCAGTGACCACCTTCGGGAAGTTGGCTGCTGTATATCTGCCTAAGCCGGAGACTATCCGGGAGGGGGCAAATCGATTTTGGGGTATTCGGATTGCCTGGCACGGGCAACCAGGGCTATTTGACTAAAATGTCAGAGTTGTCAGAGTTTGTCAGAGGATCCTCTGACACTATAAGTACTGTATTATAAGTTACATATGAAGGCATGTCAGAGGAGCAGAGGTAAAATGGAAATTAATACAATAAAAAATACATGCAGTTTTTAAAAATGCAATTGTTTTTTTAATATATTAACTCAAAACTCCTCTGACATCTGACAACGTTGTTTATAAAGGACATACGGGCAATGCACCTCTGACATCTTCTCTGACAACTGCGCTGGTACCAGGTCCTCCGCCAAGAGACCAGCAGAGCATATGCTATTCCAGGTATCTAGAGTGCAGTCTAAGCGGTTGCACAGCTATCCAGGTAGCCTGGTAATGAATACTGCCCTGTAATGGGCGTTTAACTACTTAAATCAAAATATCAAAATGATAATCATCAACGTAAAAAACATGGGCGATCTTCTCCCACGCTATCCTGACTATTGGATAGTGGGTGTTGAGAGGCAGCCTGAATTCGAGTACTGGGGAAGGCCTGCACCTAAGCGCACACAGGCCTGGCTCTGGTATAATATGGAGCCTGCGCTCGAAATCGAAACTTTAGCGTTTACATTCCGTGAGAAGCATGGTGTAGTGGATCATGATGAAGCCATGGACCTCCTCGCCCAATGAAATAAAACCGTAAGAAAAGGAGCCACAGAAGTTGAATTCGAAACCGTCTTCAGTGTCGGCTACGGTAAGATGGGTGTGGTTATAGATCCAGAGGACACCAATACATGCCTTCTGTTTGGGCTTTATCCTGTGACTATTCCCTATCATCATACCGGTTATGCTGGCTGTGGCGGGTATGCCTGGCAACGTCTGGAGAGAAGACCATTGCAGGATGATCCGGTAACTCACCAGATGTTGGCTGAGAGGTTCGCGCTTTGGATAAAGCAAGGGAGATCCAACCTGATAAAGATGTGGAACAGGCTGCTGGAAGGGTAATTATAACGGCTTGTCGAAGGGGCCGGGCGAAAATCCGGCCCGATTTTCCGTCGACAAACCCGACCTTGGGGTCGCCTGGCCGATTTAACGGCCTCAGAATCGATTTTCGCGATTCGCCAAAATGGCCTCATGTAAGTAGTTGATATATAATTACTTCCAATGGCGTCCCCCGACGTGAAAATCCCGGGGCCAACCCCGCCAGCCCCGAATTCCCCAGATTGGCAGGTCACCCGATAAACGGAGCCCTCAGCGGCTCTATACTGCCCTATCACTCTCGGAATCGTCGAAAACCTGACCTTTTTCAGAGCAGCCCGGGGCCGAAAATCTGCCGGCAGATCCCGGCCGCTGCCTTATTGCGCCGCATCTAACTACTGAACTTTAAAGGATAACAACTATGGAATACGATAGAAAACTACTTGACTTGGGATTCCCCAGGAATACAAATAAGTCCCACAAGAAGGCCAGAAAGGTACTACCTGCTAAACCACCTACTAACACGACTCTTGACAAACTACAGAATAAATTCTGAAACATGAACAGACATCTCCCACCTGATGCACCGCCGGATGATACTGGTATAGGCAACGGGCATAACGATGCGATAGAGAAAGGAGAAGAAGGCTTTACGCATTATCTAACCGGGAAGTGGAGAGAGGGGTATCCGCGATAGAGCTGGCCTCCATCAATATGGCCAATAGTGTTGGCTTGCTTATGCTTGGTCCGAGTCCTTCCACCGGAGCTCCGACGAGGGCAATATAGTGTAACTCGAACTTTTGCTTCTAATAAACCCGGGAGCATTCGAGTTTAATTACTTGCAATCCCTGCCATTTATCGTAATATTTCAGCCGTTAGGCATTCCTTAACCGTGTCCCAAGCGAGGTCCTATGCAAACACTCGCAGACCTTCTCGCCGAGCTCAAACGCCGCCGGGTATTCCGGGTAGCAGTGGTCTACGCTGGCGTAGCCTTCATTATCATCCAGCTTGTGGATGGTATCTTCGACATCATGGGGACCCCGCCCTGGGTTGGGCAGGTAGTTGTAGTATTGCTGGTCCTGGGTTTCCCCATCGCCGTAGGCCTTGCCTGGGCCTTTGATATTACCGAGAAAGGGGTGGTCAAGACGCCACCTAAGGGAGAGGCCGTTGAGACTAGGGATTCACCCCGCATAGTCATTGGCAATAAAATCCTAGCCATCGTTGCAGTCCTGGCTATCGCGGTGGCGATATGGTCGTGGTGGGGGCGTCCTGCTGGACCCATTACCTCCATTGCCGTACTGCCCTTAACAAATCTCATGAATGACCCGGATCAGGAGTATTTCGTTGACGGTATGCACGAGGCGATGATTACTGCCTTATCGAAGATACCGGAATTGCGGGTCATTGGTCGCACTTCGGTAATGGGTTACCGAGAAAATCCCAAGCCAATTCCTGAGATTGGGCGAGAGTTGGGCGTGGATGCGGTAGTAGAGGGATCGATTTTACGTGAGGGGAATAATGTCCGCATCACGGCCCAGTTGGTGGGGACCAGACCTGAACGACACATTTGGGCCAATCAGTTCGATAGAACCCTTGAAGGCATTCTCCAACTGCACAATGATGTTGCTAAGGCCATTGCCGAAGAGATCAAGGTCACTTTGACACCAGAAGAGGCAGGGCGGCTAACCATTTCTGAAACAGTCAATCCGGAAGCGCATTTGGCCTATCTAAAGGGCCGGCATCATCAAAGAAAGGCTTCGTTAGAAGGGACCAAAAAGGCTTTGGAATACTTCAATGAGGCTATTGCTATTGACCCGACCTACGCCTTGGCTTATGCAGGGTTGGCAGAAACCTATCGAGGTGCTACTGGCTGGCTGTATTCCCCTCTGGAATCAGGTCCAAAAGCACAGGCGGCACTCAAGCTGGCTACCAAACATGGCCCAGGCTATGCAGAAGTACATTCAGCCCTGGCCAATTATAAGCTCAACTTCGAGTGGGACTGGCGAGGAGCCGAGCAGGAATATCTGGCCTCAAGTGAAATTGACAAAATGAGCGGGCTGGGCCGTTTTGCGGGGTTCCTAAGCCTAATGGGCCGACATGATGAGGCTCTGCCGAAAGCCAACCAGGCCCTCCAAGCCGACCCGCTTTCAGTGCCGACAATTACCACTGTTGCCCATATCTATTTTTATGCCAGACAGTTCCAACGAGCAGAGGAGCTGTGTAACAACGCATTGGAGCTTGAGCAGGATGACCTCATCGCACATCTTGTTCTGGCCAGTATTTATGTTGCAAGCGGCTACCCCAAAAAGGCAGTGAAAGAATTCCAAATTTTACGTGCAATTGAAGAAGGCTCGGATTTTATGGGTTACCATGGACATGCCTACAGCGTTGCCGGTGACTCCGTTCAAGCTGAGGCACTCCTCGGATCGCTCATGGAGTTTATTGATACCGGGATTCAGAATAATCTTCATACCACGCCACTCCATGTTGCTTGGGTCCATATTGGGCTTGGCCAGTTAGCGACGGCGATGGACTGGCTGGACAAAGCATACGCTTTACGGTCCAACATGCTCAACCGGATTAAAGTAGATCCGATCTATGATCCCCTTAGATCCCATCCTCGATTTCAGGAGTTACTAGCAAAGATGAACTTCCCGGATTGATAGGCATGCTCTACCCCGCCTTACCACCTTCATCGATGAATTCCGCCGCAGGGTCTTCCTGGTGGTCACCTTTTCACCACCTTCGTCACCCACGCCCGGCTGATCCCCAACTGCCGGGCTAACTCAATCCAAACCTCGCAACAACCTTTTCCCAGGGACCCCCACCCCCACCAGAGGAACCGGGTACCTTCCTGAGAGAAAACGCCTCTCTGAAATTTTTTCTTTAAAAAAAGCCGCCCCCTATTAGGAGCGGCTTTGGTCGTGTCGCAACGCCAACCGGAAATACTCATCCTCTGAAATACCCAATTACACCCCTGATCGCAGCGATCACACCATAGACCAGGAAGAAGTGCCAGAGCACTGTCACGAGCCAGGACCAGACTCCTCCACTGCCTTCACAAGCGAATGCTTCCCCATATCCAGGTACAGGCTCGTTAATCTCGTCTTCTTGATCCGGTCGGATGAATCCTATCCGTGCCATGGGTGTTCTCCTTATACCAAACCAAACCTGACCAGGTAATCAGGCGGTAATTCGAAGTACTCGATAAAGTCCCTGCCAGCCTGCTTAACCTGCTCACGGATAACGCAGGAAGACCTTTTGAACCGCCTGGCAATCTCACCAAAGGAATACCCCGCCACTCGCATCAGAAGCGCCCTCTTGGTGCGTTTATCGAGTCCTTTCAGGAAATCGCAGAAGCCGATCTCAAATAGGACACTATCACTTACATCCCTGGATGCAGTCATAGATGTATAGAAGCCATGACCGTCCCCTTCCACATCGTCGCCATCATCCTTCACGAAGTCCAAGGAAAGTAGTTCTACGTCACCGTTGAGGTAGTTACTCGTCCTATACACCTCACCTGTAGATCTCTGCGTTCGGTTACCGAACGGCAGGCGCTGACCATGATTAAGTTCACCACTGCGGTGCTTCATGAAGTTCACCAGTTCGCCGATGGTCAACTCCTTGCCTTTAGCAGAGGCCGATTGGTAGTTGGCATAGGCCATTGATAGGATGTCCTGAGCCAAGTCCTTATCATGTTTAGCAATGCGCATTGCCTGGGTTTTCAGAGGTTCCAAGATGGTTGCATGCATACTCTCCTCCAAGGGTTGTTAGAACGGTTTTCGACATCGTTCTTATACCCATTTGTCGAGAAGAGCGAGGTAGATCAGAGGGGTCTATTCAGAGCCAGCCCCACCGGAGGAACCGGGTACCTTCCTGACAGAAAACGCTCCTCTGAAAATTCTTTAGTAAAAGAAAAAGGCCGCTTTTTGGCGGCCTCTTCTCAATCAATTGCAGGTTTTATGATTATATGGTTTGAATTACAGCTCCAACGCTACACCGAATTTCATGTACAATGATCCAAGATCTACCTTGGGATACAGCACGTAACTTGGATCAATTTCGACAATCTCTTTTTCATCCCCTCCAGAGTCCGTCTTTTCGCCAGTTTTAGTCCAGTACGACCATTCGGAAGCCTCCCATAGGCGGTAGGAGCCGCCAACAAACAGCACAATACGACCTAATTTCCCTCGGATACCGATCTGGGCTGATAGAGGCAGTGCACTTGAGAATAATTTGGAACTCTCATTATCACTAAGGGTAGAGACGAGATTATCCGGCAATTCCTGCGTAGCATTTCCATAGGCAATACCAACTGAAGATGACAGGTAGACTATTTCCGGGATAAGATCCAGATAATAACCCAAATATCCCCCTATAGCCACGGCACCTAGCATATCAGAGTATTGGTAGCGATCATAGGTAAGACCCATACTTAGGCCACTGACCAGACTTCTTGCATAGATATCAATCTCAAATATGCTTCCACTGCTAATCTCATCATACCCCGAATAATCGATCTCAACTTCATGAGTCCCGGTATATTGGGCATCAATAGTGTAGGTTCCCAAAATATCATTTGGTTTGAAAGATGGCAGCAGGGGAGCAAAGGATACTGATAAGCCCAGGTTTATGATAGACATGTCTTGCTCCTTCACCAGCATACCCTTCTTGACGGAATAGAACCCCTTCACAACCTTGCCCCGAGAGAATCTATCCTCACTCTCGGTTATGTAAATAGTGCCCACCGATCTAGTCTTCTCGCCATATACTTCGCCTGTGACAGGATCGATAAGCTCTTCACCTTTGGAAATCACACTGAACGTTGCTCCCGGTTTGATTCCCATCGCGCGCCCGATGTTGAGGGTAACCTGTTTCATCTTTTTTTCAAGAATTTGTGCCTCAACCTTGACTTCTTTTTTGGTTTCACGTATCAGATAGCCGGAGCGAACATCATCGTAATTGCCAATAAAACGACCGCGAGCGGTATTTGCTTCTACAGAAACGACCCTCAGCAGTCCTACTTCCCTGGTATCCCCTCCAAAGTTGATTATTTCTTTTGCACCTTCAGGTCCTCGCAGCACATTCCAGACTGTGAAATTCATGCCTTCTTTTACTCCGTATGATGTACCACGGTCTAGTGTGGCCGTGGCCTTATCGATGGAAGTAATAAATGCTTGAATTGCAAAATACTGTTCAAAGCTAGTGATTACACTATCTGCAAGTTCATCCAGGGCGTTCAGCAGGGCATTGGTCTTGTCCGGTCCCTTCCCGTGACCTGCGGCTTCAGCTGCTTCGATGTATCTGGCGCTCTCCACATCAAGCATTTTAATTGTAGCCTGAATATCAGCGGTGTAGTAAGCGTCAACGATTGTTTCCCTTTCACTCCTTACAGCCTTGTGGTATTCGGTGGAGTTTCGCGTGAACGTGCCCATGATGAATTTATCGACGCCGATGACACTGCCGACTTCCATCACGGTTGATTCATCGATCACTCCTGTCATGTGCAGATCCTGCTCCATGAGCAAGCTACTCAGATTGGCCCGATCAATGACGTTAAAGCGATGCGATTGAATAATCCGGGTGACGATCTTATCCGTTAAAGCATCTTGAAATCGCTCGACCTCTGAGCTGTATGAAGCACTCCAACCACTAAATGGCAGCACCGTAATATTCTCCTGGTCAAAGACCTGGGATGCAGCCCCGTTGGCGGCAAGCACTACCATGACGATGAGATTGAAAAGAGAGTTTCTCATTTGATATTCCTTTCGTTTATATGTGGAGAGGATGACTTGGCGTGAGAAGTGGATTGATGCGCTACAACAAAGCAATCCCCCTGCAAGCCAGACTCAGGTACGGAAGTTGCGACACAACCAATAGCCCGAGCAGCCCTGACGGGAATGCTCACAGGGGGAAATATCCCCTGAGCCTGCATCAAGGCTGCGTATTTGACTATCGATACGAACATAACTCGGGCTTAGGTTATCCTTTCGGTTGTGTCGCGAAGGCAAGTTAAATGCTGGCAAATATAGAGGCAAGGAATTGATTGCTCACTTACTTGTAGATCTGGGTCCTCGCTTCCCATAATCAGTAGCATGAAACCCAGAGCCCTTCAGTCTGAACGTACTTGGGCGGTAGAGCCGTTTGACAGGCCCTCTACATTCTGGACACCGAGGTGTCTTATGTTGGGAAGGCAGGAACC
>VRUF01000099.1:0-6904 GCA_019456245.1 Planctomycetota bacterium
ACCTGGGGACTCATGGCAGACAAACTTGACTTTCGAACCACCCCGTCAAAACTCATCTTGCTGACATATCCATCTGCAACCAGACCCTCATGAACACGTTCATACATCTGGTTCCACGCCATCTGCTGGTGAACAAGTACACTACCAACACCAAGCAGGATTATCATCGCAATGACCATAGACACGATCAACTCCATCAGGCTAAACCCTGGACTGCACTTGGTTCGCTCACCTCTTCTTCGATATACTTGGCGCATTTACTCTGCCTCCACATACTTAGCCAGCGTTACCTTTTGATCTTCACTGCCAATGGTTCCGGCCGTATAGTGATTCAGCCACCCCACTTGAACATTCAATATCCGCGGATGCGAAAAATCCTCCTCCTTATAAGAAAGCGTCGCATAATAATTCACACCATCGGCTGATATATGATAGTTACCTGTCTGCGTAAAACCAGACGGTACTGAAGGACCGGAAACATGCGCAGAAATATCAAGTTCGCCGGCCAGAACATCCTCTGCAGCAAAATCCACACGCCCGGCAACACCTTTCCACGTTTCAAGCAAAAGACTGCCAACCCGAGCGCCGCCGTTATGGACATCCGCCTTGCGAACCTGAAACGCGCTGTGATATCTGAAAGACGCCGTCCCCAAAACTCCAATAAGCACAAGAACTACAGCGATCATCGCCTCAAGAAGAGACATACCCCTTTGAACATGTTTAATCTTCTCAGCCATCGAAACCCCCATCTGATAAACCCCAAAAAAACTTCTGTCACCCTGGTTTCGACAACATCAAAGCTGATGTTTAATAGATTTTATGGAATTTTGCCACAAGGTTTCACTTAAGCCAACCCCAAATAACCGTAATCATTGGCAAATGAATGGTGCCAAGTCTGGTTGGAATTGGTTTATCGCTGGAAACAGCAAGTTTGCTGGTTGGAATTTGTTATGTAACCCCCGCTTGACCCGGTTGGGGTCAAACACACAAAGTCATATCTTCGACGTCCACTTCCATCAGGTGATCGAGATACATATCGAGATCATCTACAGAAAACTTTGCCAAAAACTCCGGCTTGGCAGTTGTGTTCAACTGCAGAATGAGGTCAATTATTTCTCTCTTGCTCATGATGCACTCCCTTACAGATAAAACTCTTGTTCGATACACTTTGAATATCGGGCAGAAGCCGAAGATTTCTTGAATCGCAAAACACCGGCAAGAGCTCGGAACATTGGCATTGATGCTACCACATGAGGGTCTTATAGCACCATGTACCACATTATATAGCCCCCCTGCCGGATAGCAGCACCAACGATGATGGACAGTCCAATAAAAAGTGCTGGAACAGGGACTGAACGGAACTAAAAAAAATCAGTTTTTTTTATTTTTTTTAAATTCTTCCTGCAACAGCGATGATAAGCCTGTAAAGCCATACCGGATTATCCTTTCCATAGTAACCAACAGCAGGCTGTTAAGTGTTTTGGGCTGTGAAGGAAAAAAGAAACCTCGCCAATACATTTTAAACAGACCACAATGACACAATAGCACAAATAGGCCGCTCAAACTGAAAATGTACCCGTATTTTTTACTTTGGCCAAGTTGTCGGCAAACATTATCGGAAGCAACACGTATAATGTCCCGGATGAATAAACTATCCTCTAACATCTACAATCAATATCTTCGGCAGGATGAAGCTAAGCTCAAACTGTGGCGATACGCCGGGCTTATGCTCACTTACAAGTGCCCTGCCGAGTGCGAATTTTGTTATTATTGCTGTGGGCCCGATAAAAACGGGCTTATGTCTGTTGAAACGGCAATGAACGCATGGTCAGGTCTGATTGAGCTTTCCGGGGAAAATGCCCGTGTACACATAACAGGCGGCGAACCGTTCCTGTTTTTTGACAGACTTTTGGAGATCGCCACCGAAGCGAAAAAAGAAGGTTTCGGCTGTCTTGACTCAATTGAGACTAACGGTTGGTGGGCAATTGACCGAAAGGATATTACAGAGAAACTCAGACGTCTAAAATCTGTCGGAATGGATCATTTGAAGATCAGTTGGGATGCTTTTCATGCCCAATTCATTGACATCGAACGTGTAAGACTGCTTGCAGAGACGGCAGAAGAGGTTCTCGGTGCTGGCGGCGTAATGGTCCGTTGGCAAAAGTACCTTGATGGCGGAATGGGCAAGATGAATAAGAAAAATCGAGATGAGATGTATTTAGAAGCAACAAAGGACTACCCTTGCAGGTTTACAGGGCGTGCAGCCAGAGGGATTGCAGAACTTGTTGCCAACAAAAATATCGACGAAGTTACTCGTTCAAGTTGCCGGTCGGGTTTTCTTTCGGCCAAGGGTGTCCATGTGGACCCTTATGGTAACGTATTCAGCGGGCTTTGCAGTGGAATTATCATCGGAAATGTAAGTGAAGAAAATCTTGCAGAAATATGGCGTAATTTTAATCCGCCCGAGTGCGAATTTATCTCAGAACTGTTCGGCGATTCAAAACGTAATTTGCTTGTCAGTGCAGTGGAGTCGGGATACAAAGTACGCGGTTCTTATGCCGACAAATGCCATTTCTGCACGGATATGAGGCAGTTTTTCTTTGACAGTGGCCAGTATAGACCGATAATCGGGCCTGTAGATTGTTATGCCAGTTAACTGGAGATCGTAAGTTGTCGTCAAAAGATTCAACCAGTCATGATTCTATGTTCGGCCGAATGGCTGTTGAGCAGAATCTCTGCACTGAAACTGAGGTAAAGAAGTGCCGGCAGGAACAAAAATCCAGGATGGCAACCGATCCGGCTACATTGAGCCATGTAATGGTCAAATACGGGATCATTACGAAAAACCAGGCTAAACGACTCAAGGGAATGATCAAGGAGAGCAAAGCCGCCGCGGGACAAATCCCAGGATATAAGGTCCTCGGAAAACTGGGATCCGGGGCAATGGCAGTCGTCTATAAAGCCAAGCAACTGAGCCTTGACAGGATGGTAGCTATCAAAGTTCTTCCAAGGCGATTTTCCGAAAAATCAAACTATATCAGCAGGTTTTACAAGGAAGGAAAACTTGCCGCCAAACTGAACCACAACAACATCGTCCAGGCCATCGACGTCGGCGAAGCAGGGGGATTGTACTACTTCGTGATGGAATATGTCGAAGGTAAGACATTATACGACGATCTTTCCAAGGGCAAGGTATTCAGCGAAGAAGAGGCCTTGGATATTACCATACAGCTGGCTAACGCACTTCAGCATGCACATGGGCTGGGGATGATTCACCGCGATGTTAAACCTAAAAACGTCATGATCACCAAAAACGGCGTTGTAAAACTGGCAGATATGGGGCTTGCACGTGAGACTTCGGATGTAGAAGCGGCCGAAAGCGAAAAAGGCAAAGCATTCGGTACGCCATTCTATATCGCGCCCGAACAGATCCGGGGTGAACTGGATATAGACGGACGTGCCGACCTTTATTCGCTTGGGGCAACATTGTTTCACATGGTGACAGGACGGGTTCCTTTCCAGGCAAAAACACCTTCTGAAGTAATGCGAAAACACCTGAAAGAGCCTATCACACCTCCTGACCATATTAATACTTCCCTTTCGACGGGCATATCCGAAGTTATTGAAGTTATGATGGCCAAGAAGGCGAAAAACCGATATAATAACATGGACGAGCTTCTTATAGACTTGCTCGCCGTGCGCCAAGGGCAACCGCCGGTACGGGCACGGGAAAAATTCTCTCTCGACGGACTTGGGGAACTGGAAGAGGGAATGGCAATTGAATTTGAAGATGACAGTGAAAATGTTTATGGCGAAGAAGTCATTACACGTTACAAGGTAGGACTGGTTATGATGACAGCCCTGTCGGGAATTCTTGCACTCGTGATAGTGTTTATGGCTCTTGGCGGCAAAAGCTAATTGTTCGATCCGTAACTGAAAACAGGCAAAATTTTTCAATAGTTTCTCTTAGGGGGGCAAAAAAATGAAACAATACCGAACAGATACAAGGGCACGTCTTACCAAGGTTGCTCGCTCGCTTTTAAGCGTACACGGCTGTGACGGAACGGCACTCGATGACGTTCTCGTTGCCACGGGAGTTTCCAAGGGAGCCTTTTACCACTACTTTAAAACCAAAGATTCGTTATGCATGGAGGTACTCACCGATGTCATCGCCGAGTATAAAAAGCTTTGCGAGTCCGTAGACAAAAACCTTGACCCAGTTGCCCAACTGCGTTTTCTGGTTACAAAACTCATTGAGTTGAACGCCTCGGGGCAATGGGTAAATTGCAGGCTGATACTAAAGTTCTCGGCCGAGGCATACGAGGGGAAACCCATGCTTCAGCAAAAAATTCAGGAGTTCTGGGACTGGTACACAAATTTCTACGGAGAAATCGTAAAACAGGCTCAGGCTGCAGGTCAGTTCAGAAACGATATCGAACCCGCCGTCCAGGGTCGACTGCTGACAACATTGATGGCTGGAAGCATTACGCTGGAAAAAGTACCCGGGCCCGATGTTGCAACCATAGACCTGATGAATATCGTGATCGAATCCCTAAAACCCAGAGCCAAAGATCGGATGCTGCAAGACTGATCAGCTCTTATCCATCAGTCTTGTAAATTCGTCGAACAGGTACGCCGCATCGTGCGGACCCGGCGAAGCCTCCGGATGGTACTGAACCGAAAAGGCGTTCAATCCCTTGCACCTTATCCCCTCAACAGTCCGGTCGTTTAGATTGAGGTGTGTAAGTTCCAGATCCTTATCTTTCAACGAATCCATATCGACGCAGAATCCGTGGTTCTGGCTTGTTATCTCGATCTCACTGTTGTCGAGATTCTTGACTGGATGGTTTGCGCCGCGATGACCGAACTTAAGCTTGTAAGTTTCACCGCCCAGGGCAAGTGAAAGTATTTGATGTCCGAGACAGATACCGAAAATCGGCACCTTGCCCAGCAGTTTCTTTACCGTATCAACTGCATAACTGACCGGTGCAGGGTCGCCGGGGCCATTGCTCAGGAAAACCCCATCGGGCTTTCGACGCATAACGTCGGCTGCAGAAGTACTCGCAGGTACGACATGGACATCGCATCCATGCGACCGCAGAAGCCGCAGAATGTTGAGCTTTACACCGAAGTCAAACGCAACCACCTTGTATTTCTTCGCAGGTTTCAGTTCCACATCGGTCAATACATCCACAACACCTTTGTCCCATTTGTAAGCTTTTTTCGTGCTTACGCTTTTAACGATATCTCTTCCGACAAGGCCGGGGTATCTCGCAAGTTTTTTCTTTAGCTCCGCCATCGTAAGACCTTCGGAAGAGATGACGCCGCGCATGGCACCGGCTGTTCTTATATGACGCACGAGTTTCCGCGTGTCGATGCCTTCCAGACCAACGACCTTGTTCTTTACAAGGTAATCGCTCAGCGAATCCTTATTCCGCCAGTTGCTGGGATAATCGCAGTTTTCCTTGACGATGAAACCACGGGCAAAGATCTTGCGCGATTCCCAATCCTCGCTATTGGTTCCATAGTTGCCGATCAGCGGATACGTCATCGTGATTATCTGTTCATTGTATGACGGGTCGGTAAGGATCTCCTGGTATCCGGTCATGGCCGTGTTAAAGACCACCTCGCCGCACCTGGTTCCTGTTGCCCCAAAGGATATTCCTCTGAAAACGCTGCCATCTTCTAATAACAGAACTGCTTTCACTTCACATTTTCCTTACTTTGGTTTTGCCTTGTAATACAACTGAATAGCTTTAACGGATGTTTTCTTTGCCTTTAACTGTACGATCGCCTTGACCACTGCCGAGGCACCCCTTATCGTCGTTACATAAGGAATCTGCCTGTCGAGGGCACTTCTTCGGATCGTAAACGAATCGACTATCGACTGTTTGCCGACCGTGGTGTTTATGATCAGGTCGATCTCCATATTCTTGATCGTGTCGACAATGTTGGGTCTTCCTTCGCTTACTTTTCTGGTAAATTCGGAAGGAATGTTGTTCTCGATCAGTTCGATACACGTACCCTTTGTCGCAACGATCTTAAAACCGGCTTCGTGCAGACTTCGCGCAACCTCAACCGCCCTTTTCTTATCGCAATCCTTTACACTCAAAAAGACCGTACCCTTCGTAGGCAAAGAGTTGCCCGCTGATATCTGGGCCTTTGCGAATGCCGTCGCAAAATCGTCGGAGATACCCATCACCTCGCCTGTAGAAAGCATTTCAGGACCGAGCAGCGTGTCCGTTCCGGGGAATTTCAGAAACGGGAAGACCGCTTCTTTTACGCTGAAGTAGCTTCGGTGGACCTCTTCGGTGAAACCAAGCTCGTCAAGCGTCATCCCCGCCATGACCTTTGCCGCAAGCTTGGCAAGCGCCACGCCGATGGTCTTGCTGACAAACGGAATCGTTCTGGAAGCCCTGGGGTTTACTTCTAAAATGTATATATCTTCGCCTTTGATGGCAAACTGAATATTTACCAAACCCTTTACTTTCAGTTCAAGGGCAAGCAGTTTGGTCTGACGTTTGACCTCTTCGAGAAGTTTTTTGGATAACGAGATCGGGGGCAGAGAACACGCGCTGTCGCCGGAATGGACGCCGGCTTCTTCGATATGCTCCATGATTCCGCCGATGACAACTGTCTTTCCGTCGCTGATAGCATCGACGTCCAGTTCCGTCGCATCGTCAAGAAATTTATCCACAAGGATCGGGTGTTTGCCCGAAGCTTCGAGAGCATTTTCAACTATTTTCTTCAGTGACTCTTCGTCATATACGATATTCATCGCCCGCCCCCCAAGAACAAACGACGGCCTGATAAGCAAAGGATAGCCGAGCCTGCCGGCGATCTTGACAGTTTCCTTGTATGTCATCGCCGTACCGCTAAACGGCTGGCGGAGTTTTAGTTTGTC
>VRUF01000099.1:6914-10013 GCA_019456245.1 Planctomycetota bacterium
CACGCGGTTAAATCGTTTTCTGTCTTCGGCCCGGTCGATGCTGTCAGGACTGGTCCCGATGATCGGAACGCCTGCAGCTTCAAGAGCGGTCGCAAGCTTCAAAGGTGTCTGACCGCCGAACTGGACAATTACACCGTCAGGCTTTTCCTTCTCGACAATGCTCATCACATCTTCGAACGTAAGCGGTTCAAAGTAAAGCCTGTCGGACGTATCGTAGTCCGTGCTGACTGTCTCGGGGTTGCAGTTTACCATGATCGATTCGATGCCGATCTCACGCAATGCAAAAGCGGCGTGCACACAACAGTAATCAAACTCGATACCCTGACCGATTCGGTTGGGACCGCCGCCGAGGATGATGATCTTCCTGCGATCCGTAGGGTCGGATTCGCACTCATCTTCGAAAGTCGAATAAAAATAAGGCGTATGGGCCTCGAACTCGGCGCCGCAGGTATCGACCTTCTTAAAAACGCAGTTGACCTTTGCCGCTTGTCTTTGTTTACGAAAAGCAAGCTCTTCAACACCAACGATCTCGGCCAGATACTTATCGCTAAAACCGTATTCCTTGGCCTTTCGTAAAGTTGCGCCGCCCAGCTTCTTCAAACGTTTTATCTTCAACTCAAGCTCGACGATCTCCCTGATGTTATTTAGGAACCACGGATCAATCCTCGTAAATTCAAATACCTGCTCAACGTCCATCTTTCTGCGGAACGCTTCGGCGACATACCAGATCTTATCCCAGCGGTTGCTGGTCAGTTTATCTTTAAGCTGCGCATCGGAAAGGGATGCTTCTATATACTTGCCATCAAGCGAGTACCGCCCGATCTCCAAAGACCGGATCGCCTTTTGGAACGATTCCTTAAACGTTCGCCCGATTGCCATCGCCTCCCCTACCGATTTCATCTGGACGGTAAGATTGGGATTGGTCCCGGGAAATTTCTCGAAGGTAAACCGCGGCCACTTTGTTACGCAATAATCAATCGTAGGCTCAAAACACGCTGGCGTCGCCTTGGTAATATCGTTTGTGATCTCGTCGAGCGTGTATCCGACGGCAAGGAGCGAGGCGATCTTTGCGATCGGAAAACCGGTCGCCTTGGACGCCAGCGCCGAACTTCGCGATACCCTCGGGTTCATTTCGATAACATAGAGCTTTCCGTTTGCCGGGTTAACCGCAAACTGGATATTCGAACCGCCCGTCTCAACGCCGATAGCACGGATGATCTTAAGCGACGCGTCGCGCATGATCTGGTATTCCTTATCCGTCAGCGTTTGCGCCGGTGCAACCGTGATACTGTCGCCCGTATGAATGCCCATCGGATCGAGATTTTCAATCGAACAAACGATAACCACATTATCCTTGCAGTCGCGCATAACTTCAAGCTCGTATTCCTTCCATCCGACGAGCGATTCTTCCACAAGCACCTGCGTATTGGGACTTAGGTTCAAACCCCAATTGATATACTCTTCGTACTCTTCCATATTATAAGCGACATTGCCGCCCATCCCCCCAAGCGTATACGAAGGCCTGATGATCGTCGGGAACCCGATTTGCTCGACCACCTTCTTAGCTTCCTTCCACGAATGTGCATAACCGCTTTTGGGAACATCAAGCCCGATACTTTCAATTGTCTTTTTGAACTTATCACGCTCTTCTGCTTTTTTGATGGATCGCAGATTCGCACCGAGCATCTTAACGCCGTATTTTTTCAGCACACCCGTTTCGGCAAGTTCGACCGCGACATTAAGACCCGTCTGACCGCCAAGCGTCGGCAAAAGAGAGTCCGGTTTTTCCTTACGGATTATCTTCTCTACTTCGGCTGGGGTGATCGGCTCGATATATGTACGGTATGCCAATTCCGGATCGGTCATAATCGTAGCCGGATTACTGTTGACCAATACGACCTTAAAGCCCTCTTTCATAAGAGCCTTACAGGCCTGCGCACCGGAATAGTCAAACTCACAGCCCTGGCCGATCACGATCGGACCGGACCCGATGATCAAAATCTTGTGAATGTCTTTACGTTTAGGCACTAACGATTCCCTTTTATTGAGTTTTTGCTACAACGGATATGCATCCTTTTCACACCGAAGCTTCTTTTATTTTCCATAATTATTCGTGATGGGCATGCGCCGATCCCGCCCGAATGCTTTTGGGGTGATCTTAATACCCGGTGGGGACTGCCTTCTCTTGTACTCGTTACGGTCAACCAAACCTATGATACGTTTGACCACTTCACAGTCCAGCCCCTTCTCGACGATCTTCTCTGCCGATTTATCCTCCTCAATATAACCTCTGAGTATGCCGTCAAGCAAGTCATAATCCGGTAAAGAGTCACTATCTTTTTGATCTTCCCGAAGTTCGGCGCTTGGGAGACGTTCAATCACCGTTATCGGGATAATTTCGCGCCCATGTCTTTCGTTTACATACCGGCTGAGTTTATACACCATCGTCTTGGGAACGTCCTTAATTACCGCAAAACCGCCTGCTGTGTCTCCGTATAGTGTAGAATAACCGACCGCGGTTTCACTCTTGTTACCGCACGTGATTACCATGTATCCGAACTGGTTGGAAAGCGACATCAGCATCGTTCCGCGGATGCGTGCCTGCAAATTTTCGTAAGCGGTACCCTTATCGTCCCACCCGTCAATTGCCTTAAGAAACGTATCAAACGAATCCAGCGTATCGGCGATAGGTATCGTGTGAAACTCGATCCCGAGGTTTTCCGCAAGGCGCCCGGCATCTGATATGGTTTCGTCGCTGTTAAATCGAGACGGCATTGTTACACCGACAACATTTTCCGCGCCGATCGCATCGACCGCAACCGCCGCTACAAGAGACGAATCAATGCCTCCGCTTAACCCTATTATAACCTGCTTGAAACCGTTTTTTCGAATATAATCGGCCGTCCCAAGCACAAGAGCTTCGTAAGTTTCCGCCGTTTCTCCAAGATCCATATAGCCGACAACCGATGGGCCGGCAACATTTTTGATCGTCACCCCGCCTTCATCCGACCTTTGTGCGTCGACAACAAGCATATCTTCGCAAAACGCCCCACCCTGACAGATAACCTCTCCACGAGCATCTACGAACATGCTCCTTCA
>VRUF01000365.1 GCA_019456245.1 Planctomycetota bacterium
GCTTGTCACCGATGGAAAGCGAGCCTTTAGCGATGGCGGAGCCAATTTGCTCTACAACCTGTTTGTATATGGGGCTGTCGGAGCCAGGTAATATTTGAATCCATAGTGTTGGCATTTGGACTTTCCTTTATTTAGTCAACAATTGTACTAATTCATATAATACACTATGTATTACAATGTGTCAAGTGATTCTCACAAAAATTTATGAAAACTTTATGGGGGAGGGGTATTTTAGCTTGAAAATGCGGTTTTTGAGGTTTTATTAATGCTCATGTCAGGAAAGTTTTTATTATGTTTTTTAAGTGCTGCTTGCCTTTTTCTATGTCGGCAATCTCTATGTATTCGTTTGGTTTGTGGCATGCCTTTGTGTCGCCTGGGCCGAATATTGCTATTGGGGTATTCAGTTCTGTCATGAATGATGCGTCTGTTGTGTAGCCTACGGCGTTTGTTTTTTCTATTCCTGTCACTTTGCAGAACTGCTTTATGAACTCGCAGTTGTCGTCAGATTCCATTGCGGGAACCGATCTTTCTGTTTCTATTTTTGCCTGGAACTGCTCGTCCTTTTGTTTCAGCTGGTCGAAAATCTCCTGGAACTGGTCCATTATGTTTTGGTGCGGCTGGTTTGGGAGGGTTCTTATGTCGATGCTTATTGTGCAGTTGTCGGGGATTACGTTTGTTGCGTTGCCGCCTTTTATTTGGTTTATGCTCATCGAGCATTCTCCGAGACGTGGATGCGTGGTGTATTTTAGCTTTAAGTTTTCGAGATGATTCAGCAGGGTGGTCATGTGTGTTATGGCGTTTATTCCCAGATCGGGGGTTGATCCGTGTGCGGTTTTTCCTTTTGTTGCGATCTTTAGCCATAGTATTCCGCGGTGGGCGGTTACGATCTGGAAGTTTGTGGGTTCGGGGATTATTATGCCTGCTATGGTGGGTAAGTTTTCGGCATGGTTCTGCATGAAGCGTTTTATTCCGCAACTGTCTGTTTCCTCGCCTGCGGTTGCGGTGAAGATGATGTCACCTTTTAGATCGTGGTTTTCGTTTAGAGTTTCGGCTATGGCGGCGGCGGTTGCGGCGATGCCGGCTTTCATGTCTGTTGCGCCCCGGCCGAGGATTTTACCGTCCTGCTGGTCGCCTGAGAATGGGGGGAATTGCCATTTTTCATCGCCCGGGGGGACTACGTCGAGGTGTGCGGCGAAGAGAAGTGCGGGTTTTTGGCCGGTCGAGGCGATGTGTGCGGTGCAGTTTGCCCTTGAATTATCCCACTTATCGATGCTACAGGGTATGTTATGTGAGTCGAAATATTGTGCGAGGGCGTTTGCGGCGTCGACCTCACCATTTTTGAGGGTTGAGTCCGCTTTAATGAGATTTTTTAAAAGTTGCAACATCGTGAGCTGATTATATCGCCTTTTTGGCATATTTTAAATGGTTAGTAAGAAAAAACTGAAATTTATTGTTGCGGATTTGGCTGATCCGAAGATAATAAATGCTTCGCTTTTTTTCATAAACATATACCCTTAGGGTAGTAGATGCTCGCGAGTAAAACAGTAAGTATTTATTTGAAAGCAAGTTACCGCGAACAAAACGGGAATTTTCAA
>VRUF01000366.1 GCA_019456245.1 Planctomycetota bacterium
AAGAGGCAAGGTTACGATGCCACAATCGGGCCGCAACTGTCAAGCCCAAGGATGAAACGCATGGAGTGGTGCGAGGGCAAAGCGCGGCTTCCTGACTCCGCGGAGCGGTTCCGTTCAACAATAGTTTATACTGAATCAGATCCATCATGTCGTTTAGAGCGACGGAAGCCGCTTCATCCAGGGTGGGACCATGGTCTATGGATGCGAATTTGTCTCCCATGTCGGCATGGGAGACGCCAAGGCCGAACATGGCGCCTTTCTGGCGAACCTGAAAGTAGACTCTTGAGCCTTCGCGAATAACCCTGGCATCCATATTCCCGTCGTGGTCGCCGACCATTACCATCAGCGAGATATTGAAGATAGACATGAGGGGATAAAAGATCTGGGGGCTCACAAAACCCGTGTAAGGTAAGCGACCAGTCCCTGGAGGGGGACTCCCCCACTATACCATACCGATAATCATGGCCAGTCCAAATCCGCCCGGATGTTCTTCTGAAGGCACGCCGGTAAGGATGGCGGAAGTATAAGCGCCCAGCATATAAAAGGCTCCGATACCGAAATTCATCAAGCCCGTAACTCCCCACTGCAGGTTTAGCCCCAGGGTCATGATACTGTAGATACTGACAAGGACTAAATAAGAACTGAAATAATTCAACATGATTTATCCTTCTTTTGAAATGCCGATGGTTATGCCTCCAATCAGGGCTCCCCAGAAGCTGCCGGTTCCTCCAATAATGGCGGCTACAAAAAGGGGTATCAAGAAGCTCCAGCCCATGTTAGGGCTGAAAAGTATACAAGTATCACCGGGGTTGACGCACTGATCAAAATAACTATCTCATCCAGCTTAATGCGTATTCCAAGCGGCAATTTTTTTCTGATCTGAATGGCGCTCGAATAATATCAGACCTTTGGTCCCCAGGTTATATTTACGAAAGCTCGAATTATGAAGGCTACACCCAGGGAAGCAACTGATATAAAGAGAGAAATCACGCCAAGATTTCTGAGACGCGTAAAGAACAGTTTATCGATAAGCAGCATGACCATGGTATTTGCAGAAACGTCCAGAAGAGCCGCAACGACTATGCCCCAGCCGAAGGAAAGTCCGGGAAAAGTGCCCCATTCAGGCAAAATACTCAAGCAAAACAGTGATCCAAATGCTACCAGGGTGAAAAAATCACTATAGGCAAAATTGAAGAACCTGAGAATATCAGACATGAGAGTGAGTTCAATGGCGCCCAGGGTAATAATACTGCCGTATATTATGCCGCTAACCAGAAGATCTTACTTTTTGTGTTCACTTACCGCCGACAACCTGGCCGCTTAAATAGAGATTTTTAACTTCCTTATTGGCTAAAAGAGCATTTG
The DNA here is from genome assembly GCA_019456245.1 of Planctomycetota bacterium. Taxonomy (GTDB): domain Bacteria; phylum Planctomycetota; class Phycisphaerae; order Sedimentisphaerales; family Anaerohalosphaeraceae; genus VRUF01. The sequence continues at coordinate 1,366 of VRUF01000366.1, forward strand.
CAGTATCTTCAAATTTTATTCTTCCTGTTGATAAAAGATAACCCCTGGCCGACAGCCTCACCGTATCGATCATCTGGGTCGCCAGGAGGACTGCATTTCCCATTCTGGCTGTTATTTCTGTGATTTTTTCCAGCATCATCTGCACCAGGTTTGGAGCGAATCCGGCGATCGGTTCATCGAGCAAGGCCAGTTCAAGATAGACCATCATCCGGCCTATATCGAGGAG
>VRUF01000100.1:0-8640 GCA_019456245.1 Planctomycetota bacterium
TATGGCATTTGAAACGGATACTCTTGAAAAAATGAAAGATTTCAAATTTGACGACCCATGGGATGACAGAAGATACATAAAAAGCGGCGACAACCAGATAGCCGGCGTAGGAGACGCTTTTGCAAGGAACACTCCCCCCTGGATCGATACCGTAAATTCATTGTATCCAGACTTCCCCGTTTATGGAAGCATCTGCGAGGCACACGAGCAGCTTTGGAGGATTATCGGTTCTGAAAACGTTCTGATGTGGATAGGACTTTATCCTGAACAATTGGGTAAATTCATTCGAAGGGTTCACGAATTTGTCGTCGAAGCGGCAAAGGCCCAGATCAAAGCTGCCAACGGAGCACTCGCCGGAATGGTCGTATGGGGTGATGTTGCCTATGTAAATGGAATGTTGTTCTCACCTGAATACTGGAGAGAATACTTCAAACCATGTGTGAAGGAAATTATTGACATCTGCCACGAAAACGACCTGCCTGTTATATATCACGGCTGCGGAAATGCAACCAGAATATTTCAGGACTATATAGAAATTGGGGTGGATTCATACAACCCCCTTGAAGCCAAATCCGGCCTTGATGTCATTGATATTCGCAAAGAATATGGCCATCGTATGGGGTTCTGTGGAAATATGAACGTAATGGAATGGGCTAACTCAGATAAAAAACAGCTCAAAGAAATTGTCCTGAGAAAACTTAACGCAGCCAAAGGCGGCGGATATATCTTCCAGTCTGATCATTCTGTACCGCCAGATGTTTCAGGCCAAAACTATGACTATGTAATTAAGTTGGTTCGTGAATACGGCAAATATCCGCTAAATTTAGGCGAATACGATATACCTGAATTAGGATAAGATTCAACAATGGGACTTAAAGACGGAAAACTAACTAAGCGCGACAAGCAGATATTCGACATCATAACGATGGTTGCCGGTGATTTCGAACTTCCTGAGGTGCTCGACAAACTCGCCGAAGCAGCGGTAAAGATCACCCACACTCATGCCTGTTCGATACGTCTGCTCGACGACGAAAGCAAGGAGCTGTCGATGCGCAGCACGTACGGGCTTAGCGAAAAGTATCGCAATAAGGGCCCCGTCTCTTATCAGGACACGGTTGTAAAGGCCGCATTCGAAGGCGAAGCTGTCGTGCTCGACGATATGCGTGTGGACGGACGCGTCAAATACCCCGAAGCCGCTGCCAAAGAGGGGCTTGTAAGCCAGCTTACCGTGGCGATGAAGTTTAAGAATAATCCCATCGGCGTGCTGCGTCTTTACAGCCCAGAGCCCAAACGTTTCGACGAGGATCGGTTGGCGATCGCAAGGCTCGTAGCTTCTCAGTGCGCCGTAGCAATATCCAACGCCAGGTTCTACGCCGAAGCACTCGAAGGCGCGAAAATGGCAGAGCAGATGCGCCTGGCAGGTCTCGTACAACGTCGAATGGTACCGGATAAATCGCCCAACATAAGAGGACTCGACGTTTCGGCTATTTACAAACCGTGCTTTCAGATAGGAGGCGATCTCTACGATTTCATCCCGCTAAACGACCACACCATCGCGGTCAGCATCGCAGATGTCATCGGAAAGGGAGTCCCCGCTGCGATCATGATGAGCATGTTTCGAGGAACTCTCCGAGCATATGCAGACGGCGGATACCACAGGCACACGCTCGAAGAGATCGTCAAAAAACTCAACGCCGTAAGCTGCAAAGAATGCAGAAACGGTGAGTTCATCACGCTGTTTCTGGCAAACATCGACGTAAAAAATATGCGGATGACATACTGCAACTGCGGACACGAACCGGCCCTGCTGATACGTAACTCAAAGATGATCGAGCTTAATAAGGGCGGACTCGTACTCGGCGTCATAGAAGATACCGATTACACGATAGAAACGATCGACCTTAAAGACGGCGACACCCTTTTGATGTATACGGACGGGCTTATCGACGCGGTAAACTTCGAAGGCGATCTTTGGGGCAAGGACAGAATGTACACTTCGCTTAAAAAGTGTATGGGACGAAGCGCTTCGAATATGATAGGAAAATTGCTCGGATACAGAAGAAGGTTCGTAGGTTTGGCAAGACAGACTGACGACACCACCGTCGTTGCGATCAGGGTTAAAAAGAAGAAAACGTCGAATAAAACAGGAGGAGGACTTTAATGATCGTTACTATCGACGGACCGGCAGGCAGCGGAAAGAGTACTATCTCCAAGATGCTGGCAAAGGAACTAGGTGCAACTTTTCTCGACACCGGCGCGATGTACCGGGCGGTTACCCTTGCAGCCATAGCCGACGACATAGATCTCGCCGACGAGGACGCATTGTTTGGCGTTCTGGAAAGCAAACAGTTTGAGTTTAATACGCATGACAACCAAATGGAAGTAAAGATCAACGGTATCGACGCGACGGAGGGAATACGCCGGCCCGATATTACGATAAATGTAAAATACATCGCAAAAGCAGCGAAAATTCGCAAAAAACTCGTCGATATGCAGCGAAAATTCGCAAAAAAACACGACAAAATCGTAACCGAGGGCAGGGACCAGGGAACGATAGCTTTTCCAAACGCCGATTACAAATTCTTTCTCATCGCCGACGTCGAAGAACGAGCACGCAGGCGGCATGCCGAGTTCACCGAAAAGGGATTAAACATCGATCTTGACGTTCTCGAAAAGGACATACGAAAACGAGACGAGTCGGATACAACAAGAAAAAACGGCCCACTGATAAAAGCCGGCGGCGCAATAGAAATAGACAGCACAAAACTAGACGCCGAAGCAGTAGTAAAAAAAATCCTCCAACACATAAATCCCTGATATTTAAAAATCAATGCTTTCAGGTATTGCTGCTGTCTCCAAACCATGCGACTGCATTAGCTTTTCATCGGTAATAATTTCCTCTACAGGTCCGTCGGCTATTATTTTTCCCGAATCGATCAACACCGCTCTTTTGCATAGCGCCGCGGCAAATGGGATGTTGCAGGTTGCGATGATCAGAGTCTGCTTCAGGGATTTTAATAACGAGGTCAGGTTGTTTCTGTTTCTCGGGTCCAGGCTGGTGTCCGGTTCGTCCATGGTGATTATTTTCGGATTCATCGAAAGGATCGTCGCTATCGCCGCCGAGCGCTTCTGACCGGCAGAGAGATGATGCGGAGCCTTGTGTTTCATGCCATCCAACCCAACAATGCCGAGAGCATCCATTGATCGCCTTAGCACCTCCTCATCGCCAAGACCCATATTCAACGGACCAAAGGCAACGTCTTCTAAAAGCGTAGGCATAAAAAGCTGCTCATCCGGATTCTGCAAAACCGAACCTACGGCTCTGCGAATTTGTTTGGCATTCTTTTTGTTCGCTTCTACCCCGTCAACAACAATCGAACCGTGACCATGTAGAAAAGCACCCATCGCCAAAAGTAGCGTGGACTTGCCCGAACCGTTGGGACCGATCAGGGCGATCTTTTCGCCGCCGGCTATATCGAGGCTGATATCATAGAGCCCATCCGTTCCGTCCGGGTACCGGTACGAAAAACCATTTATCGAAATCACAGGGGCCATCAAATAACTCCTTTCACTGCCAGCAGCAATGCCATGTACGCACAAACCGCTGCCAGAAATACCGTATCGGCAATAGAGAAGGTCGATTTCTTCAACGAGCGTATCGTACCGTCAAACCCCCTTGCCATCATCGCATCGCTTACCCTCTGCGCCGTTTGTGTACTCGTGGCAAACAAAGAGGCGATCATCGCCGCAGATGTGGAAAGCTCCCTTCGCAAACCGAGATATCGCAGTTTGCGCCCGGCCCGTGCGCCAAGCATGTGACAGGCCCGGTCGATGATGAGGAATATATAACGGTAGAGCAATCCTATCTGCATAACAAGAATCTTCGGAAGACCCAGACTTGAAAATGCCGCCAACAGGTCGGACAGACGCGTCGTTGCCGAAAGCGCTATGATCGCCATCATCGTAACGGCAAACCTGGCGAATATCGCGACAGCACCGATCGCACCCTGCGTAGTGTTCAACTCGTATGCGCCAAACGCGATGGTAACAACGCTGCGGTCATAAAAGGCCGAGCTTATCGCGATGATCATTATGAACGGGCACAGGCACCCTATCTGCAAAGCCGCAAGCTTAAGCGGTACCCGCCCGACAAGAAGCATAGCAAACGGGCCAACCGCAGAAACGGCGATTATTCCAACGCCGGTGCGCCGAAGGGATATGACGACAATGGTGAATACGACGACAGCGATGAGTTTGCTCCGCGCATCGAGCCGATGAAGAAACGTATCCTGCATGGAAAGGTGATCCATTACGGTGTGATGCATTTGCCCCCCCCTCTGTTTGCAAATATCTTTGACACCAGCCATATCACGATCATCGTAAGCGCAGAACCTGCAACCGCTGCCAGCGATGTCCAACCATTTGCCGGACCAGGTGTGCTTGTTTCGATGCTTTCGCTGGACACAGCCGTACTTTGCTGAAGTGACCATTCAAGACCGTCCGGTTTTGCCGATGCCACCAGCGAAATAGATACGGCGATTATTATCGTCGCCCCAGCCAGCGTCACGATAAAAGCCGCCTTGCTCAGTCGCGGCGAACCGCCCGCAACGCCATTGATCAGATCGCCCCGAGCGCGATAAATATACGCCAGAACCGAAGCGGTAATGACCCCTTCAAAAATACCGATGACGAAGTGTACACCTGACATAAATGCCAGGAACGTAACGAATGGAACGGCAATGACGCCGGAGATCGCCGTTTCGATAGAGACCAAAGCCGCCGACAATATCGTTGCGGCAATGCACGCTATTATACTTGCGGCATATATACGAAATTTTGTTTTGCGAGCGCCTGCGATGAGATGGTAGATAGTGTGACCTGCAAATGACGGGACAATGGCCAGGTTAATAATATTACAGCCGAGAGCGAGCAATCCCCCATCCTGAAAAACCAGGCACTGGATAATAATCACCGAGGTCATTACCACCGAAGCGGCCGCCGGACCAAGCACTATCGCCAGCAATACCGCACCGGTAAGGTGCCCGCTGGCGCCGGGAGGAAAAGGAAGCGGAAGGTTAAGCATCTGTGCCGCAAATATAAAAGCCCCAAATATGCCCATCAGAGAGGCTTTTTCGCTCGATATCGTCCTGGAAGCAACCCGGCACAGAGTCCCTAAACCCACGGCGGCAATGGCAAAACTACCACCGGCAACAGGTAAAGAAAGGATTTCATTCGGCATATGCATCTGTCAGAACCTAAAAAAAACAAGGATATTTCACATTTAGCGCATAATAATACCAAATTCGTGCTACCAAAGCAATCCAAAAAATTAATAAAATCGCAAGCCGCCAATATCCGGTCCCGGCACTTTGGTTTTGAATTTTCAAAATTATATTTGACCTTCCCTTCGGCGCTATCGTAGCAAACTCAAGAGAAGGACGTTTAATAAGTAAGGCATGTAGAAATGAAAGGAGTTGACGATGTTTTTATCGAGTCCAAAAAAAGCGAGCAAATATTTCCGGACAAAGATGGAGTTTACGACCGGTCCTATGGAGTTGAATGATATGATTCAACATCAGGAACACATAAATATCATCGATGTTCGCAAGCCCGAAGATTTTCGTATGGGGCACATCCCCTCAGCGATAAATAAATACAGACATCTGGATACAAGCTTGACAGGGCTTAGCAAAGATCGCAACAATATCATCTACTGTTACTCTGAAGATTGCCATCTTGCAGCATCGGCTGCCCGAGAATTCGCCGAGCATGATTATCCCGTGCTTGAACTCGAAGGCGGATTTGAGGGATGGAAAATGCACAATCTGCCCATTGAGGTTCAGCCATGGATCAAAGAAGAATCCAAAGGCGAAGAAAGTGCCGAAGAAAGGGAAGAACCCGAAGAGGGAAACTTTGAATGGCCGAAGGAGCAGGAAGAATAAACCTGTGCATCTCGACGCCATAGATGATATTTCATTACGCGGTTAAGGATAACCAAACAAAGAACAGGACTGCCCGCGACGCAAAACGTTGTGAGCAGCCCTGTTATTTTGTTATAGCTTTGGGCAGGTCTTCCGGTTTAATATCAACTTCACGCATGAGGCGTTTGAGTTTCCTTTCGCACATTGCTATCGCTTTGGCGTATTCAGGATTTGACGCCTGATTTTGCATTTGTTTCGGATCTTTTTGCAGATCGTAAATTTCTACCGCGTCCGTTCCGGGAAAACGAATGTAAGTATATCGTTCGCTGCGTATCCCCCAATGGAAAGGCTCTCTTGCCCAGTAACAATAGAATACCGCTTCTCGCCAGTTGGAAGGTGTTTTGCCCTGCATAAGAGGACGCATACTCTCGCCCTGCATTGCAGTTGGCACCGCGGCATTTGCAAAGTCCAGCAAAGTCACCGGAAAATCGACATTAACGCATATCTTATCACAGACGCTGGAAGCTTTTATCTCTTTCGGGTAGCGAACGACAAAAAGCATCTTGATCGATTCTTCAAGTATAAGTCGTTTGTCGTACATACCATGCTGACCAAGCCAATACCCCTGATCCGACGTATATACCACAACCGTATTATCAGCGAGCTTTTCATTATCCAGATAATCCAGCACCCGCCCAATGTTTTCATCGACCGCGGTAATACAGCGGATGTATTTATGTATAAGGTGCTGATATGCCAGAGAAGCTTTTTCCCTGTCATCGCCGCCGCCATCTCCCTGAACAAATTTTTCATAGTAGTCAACCGGCCCGCGGTTCAGGAACGAATAATGTTTTTTCTTCAACAGCGGACTGGTAGATGCGACATCTTCATGCATATTCTCCGGTTCCGCAACTTCAACATCCTTCAGCAGTTTTTCAAGACGCCTGGGATAATCGAACGGGCTGTGAGGTGCCTTAAATTGCAATAGAAGGCAAAAAGGTTTTGCCTTATCACGCTTGTCGAGTGCCTCCAGGGCAATATCCGTATAGATATCGGTTGAATAACCTTTGATAGCCTTTGCCCCTCGTGTCCCATTGAATTTCGGGTCAAAATATCGCCCCTGATTTTTTATCACCCAGTAATCGTCAAAGCCTTTTGGCTCGGACGCAAGATGCCATTTGCCGTAGAGCATAGTTTGATAGCCGGCTTTTTGAAGTTCAGCAGGAAAGCAGGGGGAATCTTCATTTATCTTGCCTCTTAGAACCTTTACTCCGTTCTTATGGCTGTACTGACCGGTAATGATGCTTGCACGACTTGGAGAACAGATCGAATTATTGCAGCAAACATTATCAAAACGCATCCCCTCTTTTGCGATACGATCTATATTAGGTGTCTTCGCATAATCCTTCAGCCACGAACCATAACACGAAATCGCCTCAAGGGCATGATCGTCGCTCATAATATAAATTATGTTCGGACGTTGATCGATTTTAGCGAAAACCCTCTTCGGCAAAATAAAACCAACCAGTGAAAAACCGGCATATTTTACGAATTCACGTCTCTGCATCATCTCTACTTATCCCGCCGCATCCCGGTCCTTCAGCAGCTTGTACTCTACGCTGTCGACAAGCGCCTTCCAGCTTGCATCGATCAGGTTTTCCGAGACGCCTACCGTTCCCCACAACGAATCGTGGTCACGGGATTCGATTATTACACGCACCCGTGCCGCCGTTCCCGCCCGGGCGTTGACGACGCGAACCTTATAATCGATCAGGTGCATATCTTTGATCTCGGGATAAAAACGTTCAAGAGATTTTCGCAATGCCCCGTCAAGCGCATTAACCGGGCCGTCCCCTTCGCTTACAACATGTTCCGTAACACCATCGACCTTCAGCTTAACGGTTGCTTCGGTAACGATCTGTCCGGCAGAATTGCACTCGACGTTTACGTGATATTTTTCAAGATTAAACGCCGACTCGTATGTCCCAAGGATCTTCTTTACCAAAAGTTCAAAGCTTGCTTCGGCGGCCTCGAACTGGTAGCCTTCGTTTTCAAGTTCCTGAACGACCTGGAGGATTTCCTTTACAACCCCCTTGTCTTGCGTCAATTTTTTCTTTTCGAGCTTTGCAAGCACATTAGACGAACCGGAAAGCTCGGATATCAGGAAACGTCTTTCATTTCCGCAACTGGCAGGGTCCACGTGCTCATACGTCTTCAGGTTCTTTCGCAAAGCATCGACATGCAAACCGGCTTTATGCGCAAACGCACTTTCACCGACATACGGCATGGTCATCACAGGCGCAAGATTGGCAACCTCAAACACAAATCTCGACACTTCGGTAAGCGACTTGATTTTGTCCTTTCCAAGAACTTCGTAACCGCCCTTCAACACCAGGTTCGGTATTATAGTACACAGGTTCGCATTACCCGTTCGCTCACCCAGCCCGTTAATTGTCCCCTGAACATGACGAGCGCCTGCAGCCACTGCCGCAAGTGTGCTCGCAACTGCACAATCAGTATCGTTGTGGCAATGGATCCCGATGGTCACACCGCCAAGCTCTTTGCACACAGCGCCGGTTATATCGTAAACTTCATTCGGAAGGCATCCGCCGTTCGTCTCACACAGGCAGATTACATCTGCACCCGCAGCGGCTACAGCGGAAAGTACCTTGAGCGCGTATTTAGGATCGGCTTTGTAACCGTCGAAGAAATGTTCCGC
>VRUF01000100.1:8650-9984 GCA_019456245.1 Planctomycetota bacterium
TCGAAGATAACCTCAAGCCCCTTGCTCTTCATGTATTCGACCGACTCGCAGCAGACCTTCACGTTTTCATTGAGGCTGCACCGAAGAACATCCCTGACATGCATATCCCAGCACTTGCCCACCAGCGTAGCAACCCCAGCACCGCAACCCAGGATCGCATTCAGTGATAAATCATCTTCGACGGTAGCATCTGCCCGGCGGGTATTGCCAAAACCGGCAACCTTGGCATGCTTAAGCTCAAGTTCGCCGACATCTTTAAAGAACTGCCTGTCCTTAGGATTGCTCACGGCAAATCCGCCCTCGATGTAATCAACACCAAGTTCGTCAAGCCGTTTAGCGATCAAAAGCTTATCTGCCAGCGAAAAACTGACACCTTCGGTCTGCGACCCGTCACGCAACGTAGTATCATAAATCCTTATACGGTCCATAATTACAGTGCTCTTCGTTAAAAATTTCAACTTATCCGCGGCTCAATAGCTTTTCAACAACAAAGTACCTTTTTCTCGCGTAAACCTATTACCCTAAAGGGTATACACCTATTTAATGATTCTCAAACAGGCCAATTCTACCGCAAAACCACAAGAAAGTAAAGTACCAAAACCGACTGAAATATCAATATAAATTGACCATTACTCTGGACAAACGTCACACCAATTGTTGGCGAATATGCTGAAATCTTTGAAATCCACATGGCCACTGTTGTCCAAGTCTGCATTCAGATCAGGTCCTGTCCGAAGCCACTGAGATGCAAAATTAGTAAGTTGCTGCTGCTTATTAGTAATTATTCTGATTGTGTCTGTACCATAAAAGTATTGACCAGTGGTTAATGTCCCTATAATTGTGATTGTTCCGTCAAATGAGTCGCTGACGCTGAAATCAGCACGGTTAAAAGTAACCTCAATCTCGACTAAGTTGTCTTCATTGATAAAAATATTAACGTATTGTGGGATGACGTTGAGAGATTCCGGCCAAACTTGAACATTGGCATTTACGTCATTAATTCCGATCCCTTCGGGCAGAACAAGATGGGCTTTTATCCATTTGCCTTTGCTGCGGCAATTTACTACCTGTGGCGTTAATCTCATTGCAACTTCTATTCGTGGAATAAACTCATAAGCCCCCATATCAATTAGACCACTAATCACACGCTGATTACCGTCCAAATCTGTCTCATTAGGCTCCGGCACGTAGTTCGGATCACCTGCATCAATGCATGGCGAATCGGGTAGCAAGTGATAATCGCCGCTAGAAGTGTTCAAGAACAACGGATCGCTATCGATATTGCCTTCACCCAAAGTTATAATACAAGTGGGTTCAACGTATATCTCAGATAC
>VRUF01000101.1:0-239 GCA_019456245.1 Planctomycetota bacterium
TTGAGACAGCAAAGAGGATCGTCAAACGGTCCATGCCATTTCTGTTTGTTCACATCATGTGCATATTGTTGCCTGTAATATTGATGAGGCCATCGGTGAAATTGTGCGGGTGTATAAGAGGGAGGCGATTTATGCGTTGCGGAAAGAAGGGGTTGAAGGGAATGTCTGGGCGAGAGGGTATGATAAGCGATTCTGTTATGATGAAGCGAGTTTGCGGGCGAGGGTTGAATATGTTCGGC
>VRUF01000101.1:249-9983 GCA_019456245.1 Planctomycetota bacterium
CGCTCTTCCGATCTGTGTTTGTGTCGGTTTTGTGGTTGCGCAACCCCCTGATGCGAGAACAGGGGGTTAAGTGAATCGGATGATTTGCACTTTGTGCAAATCGCCATTTTTTATTTTGTGAAATTTGGTTTTTTTGTGCTTCCTCCAGTTCCCCTTACGTTGAATTTTTTTGCGGGTTTTCCGCTTTTTAAGAGATGTTCTACTTCGGTCTCGATCTCCATGCATCGTTTTTTCATTTCGTAGAAACCGTGCCACCATGCGTAGTCCGGTGCCATCATTGCGGCTCCGAATCTTGCTCTTCTTCCTTCGTGGTGCCAGAGTTCGTACATTTCGATTTCCAGTTTTTCGTCGAGTGGTTTATCTTTGCTTAGGAGTTTCTTTTCGTACATTTCATCGACGAGTTTTTTCATTGGTTTGTAGTAGACTTCGTTGTAGTTTTCTATGGTTGCATCAAGACGGTTGAAATGTCCATCCGTCCATGCCTGTGAATGACACGCCAGGCAAACGTCTTTCATTTTGTTGCGTTCCTCTGTTGGGTCCGTGTCGGCTGGCCATGGTTTGAACTCGTTTGGTCGAACTGTCAGCGGTGCCTGTGTTTCCCATGCCAGGCGTTCTGTTACGTCATGTGTTGCCTTTACGCCGTTTATGCCGGACATGTGGCATACAGAGCATGTGGGAGCGCGGTAATCTGTTCCTGGTGTCCATGTTCCGGGTGCGGAATCCCACTTCCATGTGTGTCCTTCGGCATCGTATATCGCGCCGTGTTTTGATTCTTTGTATATTTCGATCTGAGGATGGTCGGGTCCGAGGTGGCACTGGCCGCATGCTTCTGGCTTTCTTGCTTCTTCGATGGAGAATTTGTGGCGTGTGTGACAACTTGAGCAGCTTCCTTTTGATCCGTCCGGGTTAATCCTTCCTACGCCTACGTTTGGCCAGGTTGCAGGGTCCAGTTTGCCGTCTTTTATCTTGACGATGGAACCGTGGCATGCGTAGCAGCCTGTAATGCGTTCAATTTCATTGTTCATCCCGTCATTTAGCCACCCGTCGATCTTCCAGATTATCTCCAGGGTATTTGCGTGCTTGCTTTTGGCGTATTCAGCGGCTTCTGCGGGATGGCAGCGTGAGCAATCTTTTGGGGAGACTATAGCACTTACGGGTATTTCGGAATAGTCTGCGTGGGTCGCGCTGACGTCTTTGTCGGCGGCAGAGGCCTGGTGGCAGTCAATACATGTGATGTTGGCGTGTGCATGGCGGCTTTTGGCCCAGTCGGCGATGAGGCCTTTGCTCATTTCGGAATGGCAATCGATACATGACTGAGCATCTTCTGAGATGGTTGATTCAATGCGGTAAGTTTTGTACTGGGGGGCTTTGAGCTGGCTGGTTTCTTTTGCGTAAGCCGGCATTGTCAGAAGGGCGGTTAATATGAGATATAAGGCGATTTGGACGGTTTTCATGGCATTTCCTTTTTACTGAGATTTAATGCATAAAAAGGTAGACTAATACGATCCTGAATAGATGTCAAGATTATTTTTTTTCAAGCGTAAAGCCAATCTCTACCATACTGTAGCCATGTGTGAATACTCAGTCTGCCAGGTTCTTTTGCAGCTGATGTTGTTGATTCTGCCTCAAAGTGGGATTTGGGGTTTTTCGGCCGCAGATAAGTTGCTATTCATACACATGAGTACGACCAGGGCGAGGAGTATGCGATGTATTCTAGTACGCATAGTTTGCTCCTCTTGACTAAGATGTATAAATTTCAAAATAGACTAATACAGTCCTGCATAGACGTCAAGGTGAAAAACTAATCTTTTCTGACAGTTGTCCTTGGAACTTATAGCTACTCCTTGAGCCTCTCTATCTGCTTGATCTGGTTCATTAGAAAGATATCCAGAATCGGATTGCCGGTACTCGAATCACCTTCGCTTCTTCCAATGATCGTAGTTGGAACCTTTACATCCTTTAATGCCTGTGCAATGCCGATAAGTGTCTCTTTTTGCATCTTAAGTTTCAACTCAAGAGAACCATCGGCCTCGGCGAGAGCTTTTCGTCCATCAGCTTTACTGAGGGCTGCCTGCTTTTCGCCGTCGGCTATAATGACCAATGTCTCTCTCTGGAGTTGAGCTTCTGCGAGTCCTATTTCAGCTACCGTGCGGTCCTTTTCCGCCAGTATTAGTGCTATATTCTTCTCTGATTCAGCATTAATCTGTGCAACTTCATCTTTCATCTCAGCCTGAATCCTCGCTTGAAGTTTCTTATGTTCTTCCTGAGCTTTTGTCTCGGCCATCAGCTTTTCTTCTTCTGCAGCTGCTGTGAGGGTTTCCTGTTTTAATTTTTCCACGGTCAACATCGCAATGTTTCGTTCCTGTTCCAGCAGCCTGTGCTCATCGAGCTTGGTCTGAGTTTGATTATCATACTCAATGTTCTTTAGCACGAAGTTAGCAATTTGGAGTCCGAATATGCTGCTCACACCCGGTAACCTCTGTATCTGACCATTGGCATCTATGCGGGGGGACATAACAATTGTTCCATCAACAGATTTCTTGTCGTATGCGATGAGCCCGTTTTGCAGAGAATCGAAGAAATCCCGTATAAATTGCCCCCTGTTCTTAACGCTGTCACCACTTTCATAGTTAGCAGCTACAAGGACCAGAGCAGTATTTACACGAGCCCTTATAATTCTTTTGAGAATATCTTCGGTGCGAGCTATCTTAACTATCAGCTTCATCTGTTCCTCATCTGCAGGAAGAGAGTACCTGACAAAGCCATTGACAGTTCCCTGGCCATTATCTTTGAAGGTTACCACAATGGCATCTTCGATCTTTACCTGGCCTTTCTTGTGCTGCTCATATTTGTCCTGGAAACTGACAATGGATGAAACCTGGAATTTAGTCACTTTGCTGAACGGTCCCTTCCAATAGATGCCAGGAGCCTTGATGATCGCCAGGTTCCCACTTGGCCATTTCTGAAGCACTTGATAGTATCCTGCCACATTATAGCCGAACAGCATCCAGAGAATTACCGCGATACCAATGATGCCTGTGACAACTAATGGTAACTTTTTTTTGGCTTGATTAATTGTTTCCTGATTCATACTTTTCCCTTTCAATATTTGGTTAAAACACATCTAAATCCTGCATCGGGTAAGCACATGTTGGGTCGGTAGGCTCGCCTGGCAGATACTCGCAGGTCTGCTTGTTTGCTTTTCCATGATCCACCACGTAAAACTTTCAAATGACGATTCAGCGGCGATGACGGATCGGTCACTTCTTTCGCCTGATATAATTCATATCCATCGCCAGTCCATTCGCCGGCATTGCCAAGCATGTCATGAAGACCAAATCCATTTATTGTATATCGCCCAACTTGCGTCGTCCCAGTTTCCTTCGATCCTCTCCATTGCGTAAGGCTGGATTTGAATTCATTTCCCCAGGGATAATCCATATTCCTGTAGCCGCCTCGACTTGCATACTCCCACTGTGCTTCGGTGGGGAGTGTTTTCCCTGCCCATTCGGCGTACGTTTTTGCGGCATGCCAACTGATGTAGACAATAGGGTGATTGTCTTTTTCCTGAGGATAAGACAGGTTTTCCCAGTCATGGAGATAGCTAAGATCGGCAAGGTCAATTTCGACATTGCCTTTTCTCCATTGCGGATTGTCTTCAATGAACTCCCTGTACTGCTGATAGGTGACTTCATATATATCCATCATGAAAGAGTTGACGCTGACTTGATGGATTGGTTTCTCATCCAGAGAGCCATTTTCATTTCCCATCTGAAAACTTCCCCCGTCAATGAGTACCATATCGCCTTTGTCAGCAACAGCTATATTCTGAGGTTGTGACCTGGCGTGTTTGGCGAGAGTGATCGCGGCCATTAGCAGAATCAAAACCAATATCGTAATATATTTTTTTCTAATGTATTTCATATTAACCGTTTTCGTTTAGACTTATCATGTTATACAGCCAGTTATTTCTTGTGATATTGCTCGTCTTGATCCTTTTTATGGCGGATTTCCTGCATCATATTTTTTAATTCCAACCTGTGCTTGGCCAGTTCATAAAAACCATGCCACTGGGTGAAATCCGGCGCCATCATCGATGCGCCCATCCTGGCCCTTCTGCCCTCATGATGCCAGAATTCAAAATATTTGAATTCGATTTCCTCATCGAACTTATCTTTGGTTAAATAATTCTCCCTGTAAAGCGCATCCATACCTTCCTTTATCGGGTCAAAATATTCCTCGTTATAGAGTTTGACAACGTTGTCAAACTGCAAGTAATGGTTATCAGTCCAGCCCTGTGAGTGGCAGGAGAGACAGACTGCTTTCATCTTTGACCGTTTTTCCTGCCAGTTCTCTGTCTTTGCGGTTCTGGGCCATTCCAGTTCCCACGATAGACGTGAGCTGACATCGTGCGTCGATGTTAGTTCACCAATGCCTGACATATGACAGGTAGCACAAGTAGGTGCTCGATGATGCCTTGTATCCCATGCACCGGTGGAAATATCCATATTCCACTCATGGCCTTCAGATGCATAGATGACACCATGCTTGGACTCATTATATATCTCTAATTGAGGATGATCCGGGCCCATGTGACATGTGCCGCAGGTCTCTGGCCTTCTTGCTTCTGCAATCGAAAACTTGTGCCGTGTATGACAAGCCGTGCATGATCCTTTGCTGCCATCGGGGTTTACCCGCCCTATACCATTATTTGGCCATGTTTCAGGATCCAGCTTGCCGTCGATGACCTTTACCTGTGAGCCGTGACACTTTTCACAACCCATGATCGCAGCAGCCTTGCCTTCGACATGATAGGCCAGGACGTTATCACCGGCTCTATCGCCTTCGAGGTTCTGAATAAATGATGCCGCCTTGACATGCAATGAATTGTTAAAATCAGAGACTTGCTGCGGGTGGCATCGCGAGCAATCTGCAGGGCTGACCAACGCGGATATATAGACACCTTCATGAGCCCTGGCATCAGCGTCGGTTTTTTCGGCTTCATGGCAATCTATGCATGTTACTTTTGCCTTGGCATGAAGGCTGTTTTCCCAGTCATGAACAATACCAGGTGACGTGCGCGTATGACATACCTCGCATTTCTTTGCTATGATACTATCTTTTTTCGACTTATTAAGGCTGCCTGCGTATGTAGAAGCACATATAGTAAGAAACAAAACTGGAAATAATAATCTTTTCATGATCAAATACTTTCTTTTATTCGTGATTAGTGTGTACTAAATTTTTGTGGCAATCAAGGCACGATTCTGCCTCTCCATTTAAGAAGGCACGATGCCCCAAGAACCCGCCTCGAGGTAACTCGGCCGGTAAAAGATTCTTATGGCATTTCATACAAGACTCAGAACTGATATTCTTCACTGCTTTACACTTCCATGCTTCATGATCGATATCCTCTGGCTTTAAGAACACATGCCGGACAGAATCATTCATTCCCTGTGTAATTTTTGTATACCATTTACTCACCGCCCCTGGAGGAAGATGGCAGTCCGCACATTCGGCAACGACACCGCTTTTGTTTTTATAGTGTGACGATTTCTTATATTGCTGATAGGGCTGGATCATCTCGTGACAGGAAATACAAAATTGTGTCGTAGACGAATAATGGTACGACCACTTTGTCACCCAGTAAGCACCTATGAGAAACAATGTTGTTGATATTGATATCATTGCTATCTGCTTTTTCTTTAAACCTATGCTGTACATTTAATCACTGTCGTTATTTACTATGCCATAATTGAAAATCAGGGTACGCTTCGTTGCAATGCTCAGAGAAGTCAAGCCCCCTGAGTTCATCTTCTTCACTGACTCTCAATTTAACAGCAAAAGAGATTATTTTGAAAATGAAGTAGGAGACAAAAAACGCCCATACGAATGCAACTACCGACCCTAGAACCTGTATCAGTATATTACGCATTTGGAACATTTCGCCTGACTTGAATATTCCAACGGCAATGGTTCCCCAGCACCCACAGACGCCATGAACAGATATGGCCCCAACAGGATCGTCGATTCCCCTTTTCTCAAAGAATATGATCGAATTGACAACAATAATTCCAGCTATCCCACCGATAACGATCGACCAGATCGGTTCGACATGGGCACATCCGGCAGTGATCGCAACCAGCCCTGCCAGTGCCCCATTCAATGTAATTGACGCATCTGGTTTTCCAAATTTAAACCATGCGGTATTCATCCCGGCGATGGCGCCTGCAGATCCTGCGAGCGTCGTATTTATCAGGATTCGCGCGATTTGTTCATTTCCAGAAAGTGTATTGCCGGCATTGAAACCGTACCAGCCAAACCACAGGATTAAAGTGCCCAGCGCCGCCAGTGGAAGATTATGTCCAGGTATAGGAGAGGGCGTTCCGTCAACCTTAAATTTCCCGATCCTGGGACCAAGAACCATGGTTCCGGCTAGTCCTGCCCATCCACCCAATGCATGAATCACAGTAGAGCCTGCAAAATCGACAAAGCCAATATTCGCGAGCCAGCCATTACCATCATGCAGCCCTCCCCATACCCAACTGCCAAAGATCGGATAAATGAAAACAGCCATAGCCAATGTAAACATCATGCTTGCTGCAAAACGAGTACGCTCTGCCATGGCACCTGAAACAATCGCTGCGACAGAGGAAACAAAAACAAGTTGGTACATCCAGAAAGAATAGAGCCAGGGATCTTGAGTATCTGCATAAGTATGGAGAAAAAACCCATCAATTCCGAAAAGCCCATTCGTTGTTCCGAACATCAAGCCGAACCCAAATGCCCAAAAGGCAATTGAACTGACGGCAAAATCCATAACGTTCTTCATGATGGCATTGACAGCGTTTTTTCCTCGCGTAAAGCCTATCTCTACCATACTGAAGCCTGCCTTCATGAAAAAAACAAGAATAGCCGCCAGGCAAATCCAGACAAAGTCCAGATTGGTTTGCACCTCCTCTGAAGTAACTGGCGCTCTGCTATAATCCGCAAAAGCAATATTGCTGAAAATAAATACCACAATGATCAGGGCGATAGTCATCACTATCCATGAACGACGATTTATTGCTAACATAGTTTACCTTTTTCACAATGCTCTCGATTTACAAAAAAGTGTTGCGACCTTGATGGTGCAGAAAGAGCAAACATCTTTGGTCCATTCAATAGTTCACTGTCTTGCAATTACTGTGCCAGTTTGATTTGAAAAGTAAAAAAACCATAACCCTTTTATTGATAGAGAGTTAGCGCTGATATATTTATGTGGCTAAAGTCGCCCCTGCCTACATAAATGTAGCTTTTACTTCACTAACTACAATTATGAAGTTCTTTTGTGATTCTAGGCTATTTAGCTGTGGTTAAAAGGGGAAAAAAAGGGGGGGCTCAGTTAGTTTCGTTCTTTTGCATCTGATGTTGTTGATTCTGCCTCAAAGTGGGATTGGAGCCGGTGTTGGTAATGCTCTCGCGAAACTTTGGCCATGGTGAATCGGCAAGCCCTTTACTTTCCGTTTGCAGGGCGTAGAGAGTGCCGTCATCGGAGCCGACTAACAGTACCCCATCTGAGCAGATGGTTGGTGAAGAGAATACAAACTTTTGTGTTTTGAACTTCCATAACACCTTTCCGGTGTTGTTAAATACATATAGATTATGATTGTAAGATCCGACATATATTGTTCCATCTGCACCGATACAGGCCGAAGAGATTACCCAGTCACGAGTGTTAAATTTCCATTTCTGTTGCCCTTGCGATGATACGGCATAAAAATTGCGACTCATCGAGCCTATATAAATAGTTCCATCAGGACCGATCGAAGGTGATGCAAATATACTCGCTTCCGTGTTGAACCGCCATTTTTCCTCCCCTTGGGAGGTCAGGGCGTATAGATATCCGTCATTTGAACCGAAATATATTGTCCCGTCGCTATCAAGTGCCGGCGACGACAACACTTTATCGCCGGCTTGGAATTTCCATCGCAAGCTGCCGTCCGGGTTTATCGCATAGAGATAATAATCGCCGGATCCTACATAGATACAACCATCGGGACCAACGGCAGGTGAAGAAGCTACTTTACCCTGGGTCTGAAATTTCCATCGAAAATTGCCATTATTCAAATCTAAAGCATAAATATAACTGTCATCAGAGGAGACATAGAGCGTACTGACAGAGCCGATCGCTGGCGATGATTCGATTTTATCTGTAGTTTTGAATCTCCACAGCTCCTGGCCGGTTGAGTTTAAGGCGTAAACATTTCCATCGAATGAACCGAAATAGATGTTGCCATTGTTATCTATGGCAGGGCTTCCATGAACGAAATCGCCGGTTTTGAAGCTCCAATTCATTTTTCCGTCTTTATCTATAGAATAGAGATGATTATCATGAGAGCCGATATAGATAGTTCCGTCAGCAGCGATAGCTGGGCAGGTTGGCACTACATCACCGGTTTTGAAACTCCAGAGCAGATGTTTATCACCTGATCGCTTTGAACAGCTACCCAGCAAAACAGCAAGTAATATAATAATGCAAAAAATGATCCTTTTCATGAAAAAGAATCCTCCGCTTCGGTTTGCCCTGAGGATTCGATAATAAGGCCGTCGTCCATTTTGAATATTCGATTGGCGTAATTAGCCAGTTGTTGATTGTGTGTTACCATTATAATTGTTGTTCCGCTTTGCCAGAGGTTCGCAAAGAGACTCATAATCTCTGACTCTGTTTCTGAGTCAAGGTCGCCAGTAGGCTCGTCAGCTAACAATAATGGAGGATCGTTCATCAAAGCACTGGCTATCGCGACACGACGTTTCTCGCCGCCTGAGAGTTGATCAGGATAAGCATGTGTTCTATGACCAAGTCCTACCGATTCGATAAGATTCATAGCTCGCGACATATTTGCAGTAGTTGATTTTGGCAAAAAACTCTGTGGTAAAACAACATTTTCTAGAACCGTCAGAGAACTGATGACAGAAGCATTTTGGAAAACAAAGCCGATTTTTTGTCCGCGAAACCGTGCCCTCGATTGCTCATCAAGATTCCATACAGATTGACCATCGAGAAAAACTTCTCCACTGGAAGGCTTTAGTAATCCACCTGTTACGCCAAGAAGGGTTGATTTGCCTGTTCCCGAGCGACCAATTACAGCAACAAAATCTCCCCTTCTAACCTTAAAGCTAACACCGCCAAGGGCTGTGATCGTTCCATCTTGTCCAGTATAAGTTTTTGTAATATTAATCGCAGAGATCATGTTGCTGCCCCCTGTTTTATAGCTTCATACGGTTCTGTCCTCAAGATAGGTATAACAGGCATTATTGCAGTAATTACAGCAGTCGCAGTGCCTAAAACGCTGAATGCAGCAACAAAGAGGCCTGCAGTGGCAGCAGTCGGCAGGACATCAGACGCGCCAAGAGCATTGGAGAGTAATTCTCTAAAAGAAAAAACGATTAATAACCCCATAAGGCATCCAGACAGACACGAGGTCGCAGCTATCAAAATGGACTCTTTGGTGAGCATGCCGAAAATAAAGTTCTTGTTTGCACCTTTGGCTATAAGCAGTCCTATCTGGCTTCGACGTTCTCTTACTGCCATAGAGAATATCACACCGCTCATGACCAGTGCCATTATCCATAGTCCGGCAACGATGCAACCAAGCACGTAGGCTGTTGCGAACAACTGCCCCCTGGCAAGTTTGGCAACTGTAGAAGATAGTATAACCTGTATCTCCGGGGCGGCTTGCTCTATTTTTTCG